>NZ_JAAKSL010000005.1:0-242662 GCF_049173895.1 Aeromonas sp. 602200 | reverse complement strand
TGGTGCGCCCGAGAGGATTCGAACCTCTGACCACCTGGTTCGTAGCCAGGTACTCTATCCAGCTGAGCTACGGGCGCTCATAAATCGTTGTGTCGTTTTAAATGGTGCGCCCGAGAGGATTCGAACCTCTGACCACCTGGTTCGTAGCCAGGTACTCTATCCAGCTGAGCTACGGGCGCCCTGTTTTAAAACGATAAAAAAAGCTTACTTATCAGTAAGCCTTTTCCAAAGTGTCGACTTGCTAATGGTCAACACATGACTCTTGCTTGAGTCGTAATATGGTGCGCCCGAGAGGATTCGAACCTCTGACCACCTGGTTCGTAGCCAGGTACTCTATCCAGCTGAGCTACGGGCGCAAATGGCGGAGAAGGGGGGATTCGAACCCCCGATGCGGGTATAAGCCGCATACTCCCTTAGCAGGGGAGCGCCTTCAGCCTCTCGGCCACCTCTCCGTTTGCGGGGCTGATAATACTTCACAGGGATTTTTAGTCAAACACTTTTTTGGAGAAAAAAGTGCGTTCGCTCAGCATTTGGTCAAAGCGTGGAATATTCAAACAATATCGGCACTTATCCCGCAGTTTCGCGCCCTGCAGGGCAATTTCAGGGGGCCGGAAAAACAAAAGGCGACACATGAGGTGTCGCCTTGTCACAGCCATGAAAGTGGCTTAGAAGCCCGGTTGGCCCGGAACTTTCTCGGCCTGGATGCGCTGGTAGATCTCTTCGCGGTGTACGGAGACCTCTTTCGGCGCGTTAACACCGATACGGACCTGGTTGCCTTTAACGCCCAGTACGGTGACAGTTACTTCATCACCAATCATCAGGGTTTCCCCAACACGACGAGTCAAAATAAGCATTCGCTTGCTCCTGTATCCTGTTTTGTTTTTATATCGATATGCGACATTATCTAACAAAGATACCGATATGGTAAATGGTTGAAACTAAATCAATCAGAGATTGTTAGCCCAAGGGCTGCTCTTGCGGTGCCTGATCCAACCCGAAAGCCGCGTGCAGGGCTCGCACCGCCAACTCCAGATACTTCTCGTCAATCACCACAGAGATTTTGATTTCAGAGGTCGAGATCAACTGCATGTTGATCCCCTCCTCGCCCAATACCTTGAACATGGTGCGCGCAACACCGGGATGGTTCCACATGCCGACACCGACAATGGAAACCTTGGCAATTTCGCCATTTCCCTGCACGCAGGAGGCGCCAAGTTCGGTGGCGGTCTCCTCCAACAGAGCCCGGGCACGGCGATAGTCGTCACGATTCACCGTGAAGGTGAAGTCGGCGGTGCCATCTCCCAGGGTGTTCTGCACAATCATGTCGACATCAATGTTGGCGTCGCTGATCGGATTCAGGATCTGCGCGGCAACGGTTGGTCTGTCCGGCACGCCCAGAATGGTCAGGCTGGCCTCGTTGCGGTTAAAAGCGATCCCGGATACCAGGGGAGCTTCCATCCTATCACCTCCATATGTGATTAAGGTTCCCTCTCCATCGATAAAGCTCGACAGCACCCGCAGCGGGACGCGGTACTTGCCCGCAAACTCCACCGAGCGGATCTGCAGCACCTTGGCGCCGAGACTGGCCATCTCCAGCATCTCCTCGAAGGTGATGGTGTCGAGACGACGCGCCTTGGGCTCGATGCGCGGATCCGTGGTGTATACCCCATCCACATCGGTAAAGATCTGGCACTCATCGGCCTTGATGGCCGCCGCCACAGCAACCGCCGTGGTATCCGAACCGCCGCGGCCCAGCGTCGTGATGGCGTTATGCTCGTCACGGCCCTGGAAACCGGCGATCACCACCACCTTGCCCGCAGCCAGTTCGGCATGAACCAGCTCGGTGTCGATGTGGGTGATGCGCGCCTTGCCATAGGCGGAATCGGTATGAATCCGCACCTGATCACCGGTCATTGAGACCGCGGGACAACCGCGTTTGTTCAACGCGATCGCCAGCAGCGCTATGGTGACCTGCTCACCGGTGGAGACCAGTACATCCATCTCCCGCCGGTTGGCATCAGGATCCAGTTGCTGGGCCATGCCCAGCAGCCGGTTGGTTTCGCCCGACATGGCGGAGACAACCACCACCACGTCGTGTCCCTGGGCGCGGGTCTGCTCGACCCGCTCAGCTACCGCCTCGATCCGCTCCAGTGTGCCGACCGAGGTGCCGCCGTACTTCTGTACATAGAGTGCCACAGATCACCTCGCCCGATTACAGGCGCTCTTCCAGCCAGGAGTGAACGGATTGCAGCGCTGCCGGCACCGCCTCAGGCTGGGTACCACCCGCCTGTGCCATGTCCGGACGGCCACCGCCCTTGCCACCCACCTGCTGGGCAACCAGATTGACCAGCTCACCGGCCTTGACCTTGCCGGTCAGGTCGTTGGTGACGCCGGCGATCAGGTTGACCTTGCCGTCGGCACAGGTGGCCAGCAGTACAACACCGGACTTCATCTGGTTCTTCAGCTCGTCCAGCATGCCGCGCAGGGATTTCGGATCGGCCCCTTCCAGCGCTGCAACCAGCACCTTCTGACCGTTGATCTCGATCACCTGACCCAGCAGGTCGTTACCGGCCTGAGCGGCCAGCTTGGCCTTAAGCTGCTCCAGCTCGCGCTCCATCATCTTGGCCTTGTCCAGCATCTGGCGAACCTTGTCGGCGATGCAGAACTGGTCACCTTTCACCAGTGCAGCAGCCTCTTCGATCTGCTCGCCAACCTGATGCATGAAGTCGATGGCAGCTTTGCCGGTCACCGCTTCGATACGGCGCACGCCAGCAGCGATACCGCTCTCGGCGATGATCTTGAAGAAGCCGATATCACCGGTGCGCTTGGCGTGAGTACCGCCGCACAGCTCGGTGGAGTAATCGCCCATGCGCACCACGCGCACGTCGTCTTCATATTTTTCACCAAACAGCGCCATGGCACCGGCGGACTTGGCCGCTTCCAGATCCATCAGCTGGGTGGTGATTTCGTGGTTGGCGCGGATCTGGTTGTTGACCAGCTCCTCGACCCGGCGAATGGTCGCCATGGTCAGCCCCTCGAAGTGGGAGAAGTCGAAACGCATGCGCTCGGCCCCAACCAGAGAACCTTTCTGGGTGACATGCTCGCCCAGAGCCTGACGCAGGGCAGCGTGCAGCAGGTGAGTCACGGAGTGGTTCAGGGCGATGGCCTGACGACGGTCAGCGTCAACCACGGCTTCCACTTCGGCGCCCTTCTCCAGGGTGCCCAGCTCCATGTAACCCTTGTGGATGATCGCCTTGCCCGCTTTCAGGGTGTCGGTCACGGCAAAGATACCGTCGTCCACTTTCAGGGTACCGCTGTCGCCAATCTGGCCGCCGGATTCGGCGTAGAAGGGGGTCTCTTCCAGCACGATGACCGCTTCGTCACCGGCGATAAGACCGCTCACCTCTTCCACACCTTTGTAGATACCGACCACGCGGGTACGCTCGGTCAGAGTCTTGTAACCGGTGAAGGGGGTCTCGAAGTCGAGCTTGAGCATCTCGTTGTAGTTCACACCGAAGCTGGAGGCCTCTTTGGCGCGAGCACGCTGCTTCTCCATCTCGGCCTTGAAGCCCTCTTCGTCGATGCCGATCTCGCGCTCGCGCACCACGTCGGCAGTCAGGTCGGCCGGGAAGCCGTAAGTGTCATAGAGCTTGAACACCACTTCGCCCGGAATAACCTTGGCATCACCCAGGTTGGCCAGAGCGTCTTCCAGCAGCAGCAGACCGCGATCCAGGGTGCGGACAAACTGCTCTTCCTCGATACGCAGCACGCGCTCGACCAGCGGCAGCTGGGCGATCAGCTCGGCAGCGACATCCTTCATCTGCACTGCCAGCTCGGCAGCCAGTTTGTAGAAGAAGACATCGGTCGCGCCCAGCTTGCGACCGTGACGCACGGCGCGGCGGATGATGCGACGCAACACATAGCCACGACCTTCGTTGGACGGCATCACGCCATCTGCCACCAGGAAGGCGCAGGAGCGGATGTGGTCAGCGATGACGCGCAGGGACTGGTTGCTCAGATCGGTGGTGCCGACAATCTCGGCCGCTTTCTTGATCAGCGCCTGGAAGATGTCGATTTCGTAGTTGGAGTGGACACCCTGCATGATGGCGGAGATACGCTCCAGACCCATGCCGGTATCCACGGACGGACGCGGCAGCGGCTCCATGGTGCCGTCAGCCTGACGGTTGAACTGCATGAAGACCACGTTCCAGATCTCGATGAAACGGTCACCATCCTCTTCCGGTGAGCCGGGACGGCCACCCCAGATGTGATCGCCGTGGTCATAGAAGATCTCGGTGCAGGGACCGCACGGGCCGGTATCGCCCATCGCCCAGAAGTTGTCGGAAGCGTAAGGGGCACCCTTGTTGTCACCGATGCGCACAATGCGATCGGCCGGCACACCGACCTCTTTTTCCCAGATATCGAAAGCTTCATCGTCAGTCGCGTAAACGGTCACCAGCAGGCGATCTTTCGGCAGCTGCAGCACCTCGGTCAGGAAGCCCCATGCAAACTTGATGGCATCCTGTTTGAAGTAGTCACCGAAGCTGAAGTTGCCCAGCATTTCGAAGAAGGTATGGTGACGAGCGGTATAGCCGACGTTTTCCAGATCGTTGTGCTTACCACCGGCACGCACGCAACGCTGGGAAGTCGTCGCGCGATTGTAGGCACGCTTGTCTGCGCCAAGGAACACGTCCTTGAACTGGTTCATACCCGCGTTGGTAAACAACAGGGTCGGGTCGTTATGCGGTACCAGCGAGCTGGAGGAGACAACCTGGTGCCCCTGGGAACGGAAATACTCGAGAAACGCAGCGCGAATCTCTGACGTGGACATATACATGGAAAATCCTGCTTGATTCGAATACGGACTTTTAACCGCATTAATGTAAGTTTTCTGCGGGGTAAAGTAAAACAGACAGGGCCGCCACGGGCGAAAAAGCGCACATAAGCGGGCCAGATAAGAGCGCCGCTGCCCACAGTGGCTTTTTTCACTGTCGAGAGGCAAAAAAGCAGCGCATAAAGAGGGATGAGATGAACAAAAGGCCGCTTTTTCGGGATTGTGCGCGCAAGCTACTGAGCGAGCAGGAAAAACCTGCCACAAGGAGAGGTGAAACGACGTTTGCCACGCAGTGGCGTTACTCCTCCCGCTCCTGCAGGGCCGAGATGGCATAACGGGCCTGATCCTGGGTAAAGCCGCGCCCCAGCAGATACTTGAGCCACTTCATCCGCAGCTTGAAATCGGCCAGATCGACAATTTTTGCCCGTCGCTCCAGCAGTTCGAAGGCAAGCTCGAACCAGTCCAGCTCCGGCTGATCGAAGGCGGCATCAATCTGCATATCGTCGAGCCCCTTGCGGCGCAGATCGAAGCGGATCTTGATGGGGCCATGCCCCTTGGCGGCACCGGCCCGTACTGCCATACCGCCGTAACGCTCGTCATTGACCCAGTTGTAACCGCGGCAGTGGTCGACCACCACCTCGATCACCTCTTCATTGAAGCCCTGCTGGCGCAGGCGTCTAGCCAGCTCTGACTCGGCACTCTCGCGACGGGCCAGACTGCGCATGGCAAAGGCGCGGGCGGCGGCAAGCTGCTCGGCAAAGGTCGGCTCGGCAGGTTCGACCGGTTCGGTAACGGATTCATCAACCATCACAAATAACAAGGCCGGGTATCTACCCGGCCTTCCTTTGTTCCTTATTCGAACTCTTGTTCGCTTTCGGCATCGAACTCTTCTGCCTCAACCGGTGCAGCCTTGTCATCGACTGGCACGGCACCGGAGAGCAGCAGCTCGCGCAGGCGGGCTTCCACTTCGCCAGCCATCACCTTGTTCTCGGCGAACAGCTTCATCACGTTGGCCTTGCCCTGGCCGATCTTCTCGCCGTTGTAGCTGTACCAGGCGCCGGCCTTGTCGATCAGCTTGTGCTTGACACCGAGATCCACCAGCTCGCCCTCTTTGGAGATACCGGCACCGTAGAAGATCTGGAATTCAGCCTGCTTGAAGGGCGGGGCAACCTTGTTCTTGACCACTTTAACGCGGGTCTCGTTACCGACCACTTCGTCACCTTCCTTGATGGCGCCGATACGACGGATATCCAGACGCACTGAGGCGTAGAACTTGAGCGCGTTACCACCAGTGGTGGTCTCCGGGCTACCGAACATGACGCCGATCTTCATCCGGATCTGGTTGATGAAGATGCACAGGCAGTTGGCGTTCTTGATGTTGGCAGTCAGCTTGCGCAGCGCCTGGGACATCAGACGGGCCTGCAGACCAACGTGGGAGTCACCCATCTCCCCTTCGATTTCCGCTTTCGGCGTCAGGGCCGCCACGGAGTCGACGATGATGACGTCAACCGCGTTGGAGCGAACCAGCATGTCGCAGATCTCCAGCGCCTGTTCGCCGGTATCCGGCTGGGAGATCAGCAGGTCGTCGACGTTGACGCCCAGCTTGGCAGCATAGATAGGGTCGAGGGCGTGTTCCGCATCGACGAAGGCACAGGTTTTGCCTTTCTTCTGGGCTTCCGCGATCACCTGCAGGGTCAGCGTGGTTTTACCGGAAGATTCCGGGCCGTAGATTTCGACGATACGGCCACACGGCAGACCGCCAATGCCCAGCGCCACGTCCAGCGAGAGGGAACCGGTAGAGATGGCTTCGATATCCATGGTCTTGCTGTCGCCCAGACGCATGATGGAACCTTTGCCGAACTGCTTTTCAATCTGACCCAGCGCAGCCGCCAGTGCCTTCTGTTTGTTCTGATCCATGCCAATCTCCGCTGGAAATCGTGAGTAAGAAGTGAAGTTGGGCTAAGTATACTGTCTATTCATACAGTATCAAGCCCAATTTATCTGAGCAGGGCCAACAGACCCGACAAGGCCTGTCTCACCGCCTGCTGGCGCACCTGTCGGCGATCCCCGTCGAAGCGGGCGAGCAGGGAGTGGTGACGACCGTTGCGGTCGGCCCAGGCGAACCAGACGGTGCCGACCGGCTTGCCCTCGGTGGCGCCGCCGGGGCCGGCGATGCCGCTGATAGCAACGCTGATGGAGGCAGACGAGTGAGCCAGCGCGCCGCGGGCCATCTCCAGCACCACAGCCTCGCTCACTGCACCGTGCTGTTCAAGGCTCTCGCTGCTCACCCCCAACATCTGCTGCTTGGCCTCGTTGGTGTAGGTGACAAAACCACGATCGAACCAGCCGGAGCTACCTGCGATGTCGGTAATAGCCGTAGCCACCCCGCCGCCGGTACAGGATTCGGCGGTCGCAGCCAGCCAGCCCCGCTGACCGAGGGCCCGTCCCAGCTCGATGGCAAGGTGCTCTATCTCTGCATCCAGTTTCATCACGACTCCTTCTGATCCGCTCAAGAGGCACATTATGCGATCCCGCTAGCGCCGCCCGCAACCACGGCAGACCGCCCTTGCCTGCCGCAATGTGAGGTGCCGCACCGGCGTCATGCCTCAATAGCGCAGAGCAGCTGCGCCCGGAACACCCGCTCCCCCGCCGCGGCGCTTATGTGTAGAATGGCGTCATCAAGCTCAAGGCTCATCACCGCAGACACTGGCCCGCAGAGGCCCCTTCTGGAACAGAACATGACCGCACAACACCAAGCCAGCGGCGCCACAAGCTCCGCTCCCGGCGCCAATCTGAGCGCCCACACGCCCATGATGCAGCAGTACCTTGGCCTCAAGGCCGAGAACCCGGAGATCCTGCTGTTCTACCGGATGGGCGACTTCTACGAGCTGTTCTATGACGATGCCCGCAAGGCCTCCCAGCTGCTCGATATCTCCCTGACCAAACGTGGCCAGTCGGCGGGCAGCCCCATCCCGATGGCGGGGGTGCCCTATCACGCCATCGAGGGTTATCTGGCCAAGCTGGTACAGCTCGGCGAGTCGGCCGCCATCTGCGAACAGGTGGGGGATCCCGCCACCAGCAAGGGGCCGGTGGAACGCAAGGTTATTCGCATCATCACCCCGGGGACCGTCTCCGACGAGGCTTTGCTCAGCGAGCGACAGGACAACCTGATCGCCGCCGTCTATCACGATGGCCGCCGCTTCGGCTATGGCACCATGGACATCGGCTCCGGCCGCTTCTTCATCAACCAGTTCGAGAAAGAAGAGACCCTGCTGGCTGAGCTGCAGCGCACCAATCCGGCCGAGCTGCTCTACCCGGAATCCTTCGAGTTCCTGCACCATATCGAGGGTCGCCGCGGCCTGCGTCGTCGCCCGGAGTGGGAGTTTGAGCTGGGCACCGCACGCAAGCTGCTCTGCCAGCAGTTCGGCACCCAGGATCTGGTGGGATTTGGCGTCGACAAAAGCGAGACCGCCCTGTGCGCCGCTGGCTGCCTGATGCAGTACGTCAAGGACACCCAGCGCACCGCCCTGCCCCACATCCGCAACGTACGCCTTGAACAGCCGGATCATGCGGTCATCATGGATGCCGCCACCCGCCGCAATCTGGAGCTGACCCAGAATCTGGCCGGTGGCTATGAAAATACCCTGGCCGAGGTGCTGGATCGCACCGCCACTCCCATGGGCAGCCGCCTGCTCAAGCGCTGGATCCACCAGCCGATCCGCGATCGGGTGATCCTGAAAGGTCGCCAGAGCACCATCAAGGAGCTCATCGAGCAAAACCTCTACGACGAGTTGGGCAACCTGCTGCGTCAGGTGGGGGATGTGGAGCGGGTGCTGGCGCGTCTCGCCCTGCGCTCGGCCCGCCCGCGCGACCTCACCCGCCTGCGTCAGGCTTTCGCCCAGTTGCCCGAATTGCAACGCCTGCTGGCGGACAACGAGCACGAAGCGGTGCAACAACTGGCCGAGCGGGCCAGCACCTTCCCCGAGCTGCTCGACCTGCTGGAGCGCGCGGTGATGGAAGTGCCGCCGGTGCTGATCCGCGATGGTGGCGTCATCCGTGACGGCTTCAATCAGGAGCTGGACGAGCTACGGGATCTCGCCAACGGTGCCACCGCCAGCCTCGCCCGCATCGAGGAGCGGGAAAAACTGCTGACCGGCATCAACACCCTCAAGGTGGGTTACAACAAGGTGCACGGCTTCTATATCGAGGTGAGCCGGGCCAACAGCCATCTGGTGCCGGCCCACTACATCCGCCGCCAGACCCTCAAGAACAACGAACGCTACATCATCGATGAGCTGAAGAAGTACGAGGACAAGGTACTCACCGCCCAGTCCCAGGCGCTGGCGCTGGAAAAACGCCTCTACGAAGAGCTGCTCGATGCCCTGCTGCCCCACCTCGGCGATCTGCAGGATTCCGCCGCCGCACTGGCGGAGCTGGACGTGCTGGCCAACCTGGCCGAGCGGGCCGAGACCCTCGACTATCGCTGCCCGACCCTCATCGATGAGGATCAGATCCTGATCGAGGCGGGCCGCCATCCGGTGGTTGAGCAGGTAATGACAGATCCCTTTATCGCCAACCCCATCCGGCTGGAGCGGGAGCGGCGGATGCTGATCATCACGGGTCCCAACATGGGCGGTAAATCGACCTACATGCGCCAGACCGCGCTGATCGTGCTACTGGCCCATATCGGCGCCTTCGTGCCGGCCGACAGCGCCCGCATCGGCCCCATCGACCGCATCTTCACCCGCATCGGGGCATCGGACGATCTCGCCTCCGGCCGCTCCACCTTTATGGTGGAGATGACCGAGACCGCCAACATCCTCAACAACGCCACCGCCCGCAGTCTGGTGCTGATGGACGAAATTGGCCGCGGCACCAGCACCTACGACGGCCTCTCGCTGGCGTGGGCCTGTGCCGAACAGCTGGCGAGCAAGATTGGCGCCTACACCCTGTTCGCTACCCACTACTTCGAGCTGACCCGCCTGCCCGAGCTGATGAGCGGGCTGGCCAACGTCCATCTCGATGCGGTGGAGCACGGCGACACCATTGCCTTTATGCACGCGGTGCAGGAAGGGGCGGCCAGCCGCTCCTACGGCCTGCAAGTAGCGGCACTGGCGGGGGTACCCAAATCGGTGATCCAGCAGGCCCGTCACAAACTGCATGAGCTGGAGAGCGCCACTCCGGCCGCCGCCGGTGAAAGCCGCCCGGCTCCGGTGACCCTCGCCCCGCAGCCTCATCCGGTGGTGGAAGAGCTGGAAGCAGTGCGCCCGGACGAGCTCACCCCGCGCCAGGCACTGGACCTGCTCTATCGCCTCAAGCAGATGCTGTGAACAACCGCTGCGGCTCAGGTATGAAACAACTGGCCTGACGCTGTCATCATCAACAAAAGAGCCGCCCATCGGGCGGCTCTTTGCATCGTCTTTTTATAGAACCGTCAATCTATACTGGGCGCTGCCGCGATATGGGTCGCCTCTGACTGGTGGTCACCCTCCTTGATCCAGGCATCCAGCAAGGTATAAGCCACAGCCAGCACCACGGGGCCGATAAACAGACCGATGATCCCCATCGCCAGCAGGCCGCCGATAACCCCCACCAGAATGAGAATGAGGGGCAGATTGGCACCGCGTTTGATCAGGAAGGGACGCAGGAAGTTGTCCATTGTGCCGGCGATCAGCGACCAGACCAGCAGGAAGGTGCCCCAGGTAGTATCACCGCTCCAGTAGAGATAACCGACACAGGAGATCAGCACCGGAAAGGGACCTATCTGGGCGACGATGAGCAGGAACATTACCACCACCAGAACCATGGTGTAGGGGATGCCAGCGATCCACAGCCCCACCCCGGCCACCGAGGATTGCACCAGCGCAGTAACCACCACCCCCATGGCCACGGCGCGGATCGCCTGGGAAGCCAGCACGGTCGCATTGTCACCGCGATCCCCGGCCAGCCGGTGGGCAAAGCGGCGAATGCCGGTCGCCACCACTTCACCGGAGTGATAGAGCAGACCACAGATACCGACCGTCAGCAGGAAGTGGACCAGCAGCATGCCCAGATTACCGGCCTGAGCAGCCAGCCAGCGCGCCGTCTGACCGAAGTAGGGCGCCAGCTTGGCAAACAGCACCTGACCACCGCTCGCCAGAATTTGCTGCCAGAAGTCATAGAGCTTGCCGCCCACCAGCGGGATCTGCTGCAACCAGAGCAGCTCGGGCGGAGGCGACTGGCTGATATTGGTCCCCAGTTCGATCAGCATGGGGGCTTTCTCCGCCACATTGGCCAGTGTCATAAAGAGCGGAATGACAAACATCAGCAATAGCACCAGGCTCATAAAGAGAGCGGCCAGCGCACGCTTGCCCCACAGCAACCGCTGCACCATCAACATCAGTGGCCAGGTAGCGATGGTGATCATGGTGGCCCACACCAGTGCGGGCAGGAAGGGGCGCAGCACCATAAAGCAGGAGATGATCAGGAGGCTGAGAAACAGCACCCCCAAGGTTATCTTGGCCAAATCCACTTTTTTCATATTCATAGAGTTCCCCTTGCAGGGCGTCCGCCCCTGGGTCGTGAGTCTTGTTTCAAGAGAGAGAGTATCCACCAGAGGCCGACGCTCAACCAGAGCCCCAGCCCGAAAAAGAGCACAAACTGTCCAAGCAGTATGATCAACGAGCTACTGGTCAGCAGCGGCAACAGCCACAGGCCGGCACCGATCAGCAAGCAGCCCGCCAGCACAACGCCCCCTGTAAGCAGCGGGGGATAACCAGCTCGAACGAGGGCCGCATTTCCCCCGAGCCAGAGGCCCAGCGCTACCAGCCCGATACCGGTCAGATGGGCCGATTGGGTCAGTCCCCCGAGCGCCAGCGCCGCGGCAATCAGCAGCAACCAGCCTGCCACAAGCCCATCCGTACGCCAGCAGGGACGAGCAGCCAGCAGTATGGCGCCCATCAGCAGCCCCGCCACTACGTCAGAGATAAAGTGTGCCCCAAGCCAGACCCGCGCCAGACCGGTGGTAAGGGCCAGCAGCAGCGCCAGCGAGTAGGCCTGTCCGCGCCGGGCAGGCCAGAGCCAGCCAAGCAGCGCGCCCCAGAACAGCAGGGCCGATGCGGTGTGACCGCTCGGCATGCCAAAGCCCTGGGCACTGTGAGTCGCCAGTTCAGGTTGCAGATGGAAGGGACGCGGCCAGCCGATCCCCTCCTTGCTCGCCTGCACCAGCAAGCCGAGCCAGAGCATGGCGAACAGCAGCTGGCGCAGTCGCGGCCACCCCAGCAGCGGGAGCAGCAAAGGTATCAGGGCAAGCTGAAAGCCGCCTGAACCAAACAGATTGCTGACCGACAGCCACCAGACATCGGGCCCCAGCCACTGTTGCAGCCGCAGCATCAGCGGGATCTCGGCCTGATGCAGCGCATTGCCCTGCGCCACAAAATCGGCCTGCCAGCGCACCTCGCTCTCGGGCACCTTATCCAGTCGGGATTGCAGCCAGTCGAGCTGCTCCGGGAAGCGGCGCTGTGCGCGGGGGAGCTTGTCCACCGCGATCAAGCGGGCGTTGAGGATCTCGCCACCCAGATTGGGGGCCTGCAGCAGCGAGACAAAATCGGAATCTTGCTGGGCGACGATAGGCTCAAGAGTGCGACAGGCAAAGACCTGCGCTTTCTGCCAGCGGCCAAGATCCGCGACGACTTCGCCGCGCAGACCGGTCTCTTCATACAGCTCGCGCAGCGCCGCCTGCTCGGGGCTCTCGCCGCCATCGATATAGCCACCGCTCAGGCTGTAGCGGGAGGAGATGCGATCCTGCACCAGCAGCAGTTGATCCTGATGGCGGATGGCGCAGGCGGCTGCCGTTGGGCCAGCCGGTTCGGCACTCAGGGCTGGCAGAGCGGCAAACAACGCCAGCAACAGTAAAAAGAGGGTTCTCGACATCAATTTGCTTTCCCTATGCACAATGGCGACAAGCCTCCCAGAAATCAGATAGTTGGGCAATGGTGGCGGCCGGATCGCCGTCGTTCCCGCCGCAATGGAGGTGCACGGAAGATTGCGATGAAGCAGGGCACTCCCTACTATTGGCGGCTATCTTCAATTTCATGCAGCAAACGCTGGAGCCCTCCATGAGACAGTTCGGCTTTTTCCTCGGCATCGCCATCGGTGTCATTTTGATCCTGTTCGGCAGCATCGTCATCTTCCAGGCGCTCCCTGCCGCACTGGATGTGCTGGAGATGCCAAGCCGCATCCCGTTCGTGCGCGAGGTCTACACCTGGCTGATGACCAGCGCCAACGGCCTGACCGCCCAGCTGGAGCAGAACTTCCTAGAAGCCTTCCAGACCGTGCTCAAGCTGATCCTGCTCATCACCTTCATGTGGGTCTGCGTCAAGCTGGTCAACATGGGGGTGCTGATTATCCGCGCCGGGGTTGATCTGATCCGCACCGCCATCGCCCACAGCGAAGGGCCGCACGACCAGAAGAAGCCGGATCAGCACGATCACTTCTGACTCTGACATGGTCGATGGATGTGAACACTGCCGCCCCCAACCGGGGCGGCAGTGTTATATGCGCGGTATGAAGGCCCTTCCCAGCCCCCATGAATACCCGATAAAGCAGCGGCTTTCCCTTGTGAATCAGCAAACTGCCCATATGTTGCATCACCTTGACATGGTTTGCGCCCCGCGCAGCGGCTGCCCGGTTTCTATCCCGACCCCGTGCTCTGGTATAATCGACCACCTCTTTTCCCCGTTATGGAGCCTGTTCATGCCCAATCATGCAGAAAGTGCCCTCGAGGTTCGTCTCGACAAGTGGTTGTGGGCGGCCCGTTTCTACAAGACCCGCTCCATTGCGCGGGATCAGATAGACGGGGGCAAGGTGCACTACAATGGTCAGCGCAGCAAACCGGGCAAACAGGTGGAAGTGGGTGCACTGATCCGCTTCTGGCAGGGGCAGGACGAACGCGAAGTGCGGGTGCTGGCCTTGAGCGAGCAGCGCAAATCGGCCCCGCTGGCCCAGCAGCTCTATGAAGAGACCGCCGAGAGCCTGAAAAAACGGGCCGAGAACAGCGAGGCGCGCCGCTTCAACAGCCAGTTTGCCCCCAGCCCCGAGCGCCGCCCCGACAAGCAGGAGCGACGCCAGTTGCTCAAGGTCAAACAGTACTGACCGACCCCGATTTGATACCGGGCTGGCATCAACTCCAGCCCGCCCGATTTACCTCACCGAAAAGCCAGGAATACATGATGAGCAACCAAGATCTGCTGTATCGCTATCTGTTTGAAGAGTACGAAGTGCGTGGCGAGCTGGTCCAGCTGGATCACACCTACCGCCACGTGGTGGAAGCCCAGAACTACCCGGTGCAGGTGCAAAAACTGCTGGGCGAGCTGCTGGTCGCCACCAGCCTGCTGACCGCCACCCTCAAGTTTGAAGGCTCCATCACAGTGCAACTGCAGGGCGATGGCCCGGTGCGTCTGGCCGTGATCAACGGTGACAACAACCAGCAGCTGCGCGGCGTGGCCCGCTATGAAGGCGAGCTGCCGAGCGATGGCAAGCTGCAGAGCCTGATTGGCAACGGCCAGCTGATCATCACCATCACCCCGGAGCAGGGCGAGCGCTATCAGGGCATCATCGCGCTGGACGCCGACACTCTGGCGGGCTGCCTGGAGCACTACTTTGCCCGCTCCGAACAGCTGGCCACCAAGCTGTGGATCCGCACTGGTTACCACGAGGGCGAACCGCGCGCCGCCGGCATCATGCTGCAGGAGCTGCCCGCCCAGAGCGAGGATCACAGCAACGATTTCGATCACCTGACCCAGCTCACCAGCACCATCAAGGATGAAGAGCTGTTCGGCCTGCAGGCAGAAGAGATCCTCTACCGTCTCTACCATCAGGACAAGGTGCGGGTGTTCGATCCGCAGGCGGTCGAGTTCCGCTGCACCTGCTCCCGCGAGCGCTGCGAAGGGGCCCTGCTGCAGATAGAAAAGGAAGAGGTCATGGAGATGGTGCAGGAGCTCGGCAAGATCGACATGCACTGTGATTATTGCGGCGCCCAGTACCAATTTAATGGGATCGATGTCGAAACCCTGTTCAGCAGGGCTCCCGGCAATGATGCAAACCAGTTACACTAATTAAAGGCGGGCAAAACCCGCCTTTAACTTTAATAACAAAAAAATACCCTATTTTATAAAGTTTGATGGCGATCGCTAAACTCTACCACCTAAGTGATAGGATGACCGTCAGATAGAACCCTACCAACCTCTGAACCCAGGAGAATACAATGACAATCGTGGCAGAACCCACCCTGGCCCAACAATTAGGACTGGACCAGTACGGCATCAAAAACAGCCAAGAAATCGTTCGCAACCCCTCTTACGAGCAGCTTTTCGCGGAAGAGACACGCCCTGACCTGGAAGGGTTCGAGCGCGGTGTGGTGACCGAGCTGGGCGCCGTCAACGTAAACACCGGTATCTTCACCGGTCGCTCCCCGAAAGATAAATATATCGTCAAAGATGCCACTACCCAGGATACTGTGTGGTGGTCTGACCAGGGTAAAAACGATAACAAAGCGATTACCCCGGAAGTGTGGTCACATCTGAAAGGGCTGGTCACCAAACAGCTCTCCGGCAAGCGCCTGTTTGTGGTCGACGGTTTCTGCGGTGCCAACCCGGATACCCGCCTGGCCGTACGCATCATCACCGAGGTAGCCTGGCAGGCACACTTCGTGAAAAACATGTTCATCCGCCCGAGCGATGAAGAGCTGAAAACCTTCAAGCCTGACTTCGTGGTGATGAACGGTGCCAAGTGCACCAACCCGAACTGGAAGGAGCAGGGTCTCAACTCCGAGAACTTTGTTGCCTTCAACATGACCGAGAAAATGCAGCTCATCGGTGGCACCTGGTACGGTGGCGAGATGAAGAAGGGCATGTTCTCCATGATGAACTACTTCCTGCCCCTGCGCGGCATTGCCTCCATGCACTGTTCCGCCAACGTGGGTCAGGACGGCGACGTTGCCATCTTCTTCGGCCTCTCCGGCACCGGCAAGACCACCCTATCCACCGATCCGAAGCGCCAGCTGATCGGCGATGACGAGCACGGCTGGGATGACCACGGCGTGTTCAACTTCGAAGGGGGCTGCTACGCCAAGACCATCAAGCTCTCCGAAGAGGCCGAGCCGGATATCTACCACGCCATCCGCCGCGATGCGCTGCTGGAGAACGTGACCGTTGCTGCCGATGGCACCATCGACTTCGATGATGGCTCCAAGACCGAGAACACCCGCGTTTCCTACCCCATCTATCACATCGACAACATCGTCAAGCCGGTCTCCAAGGCTGGTCACGCCACCAAGGTGATCTTCCTGACTGCCGACGCCTTCGGCGTGCTGCCCCCGGTCTCCAAGCTGACCAAGGAGCAGACCAAGTACCACTTCCTGTCTGGCTTCACCGCCAAACTGGCCGGTACCGAGCGCGGCATCACAGAGCCGACCCCGACCTTCTCCTCCTGCTTCGGCGCAGCCTTCCTCTCCCTGCATCCGACCAAGTACGGTCAGGAGCTGGTAAAACGGATGGAAGCGGCAGGTGCAGAGGCCTATCTGGTCAACACCGGCTGGAACGGCACCGGCAAGCGCATCTCCATCAAGGATACCCGCGCCATCATCGATGCCATCCTGGATGGCTCCATCGAGAAGGCCGAGACCAAGGTGCTGCCGATCTTCAATCTGGAGATCCCGACCGCGCTGCACGATGTGAACCCGGCGATCCTCGACCCGCGCGACACTTACGCCGACAAGGCCGAGTGGGATGCCAAGGCCGTCGATCTGGCAGGGCGCTTCATCAAGAACTTCGAGCGCTTCACCGATAACGATGAAGGCAAACGTCTGGTTGCGGCAGGCCCGCAGCTGTAACAGGCTCGCTTCGTATCAGTGACATCATGCCGGTCAGCCACGCTGACCGGCATTTTTGTTTTTGTGGAGCCCCGAACGCCGCCATCGCCCCCGTTAAAGGGGCCAAAACCTTGCCTTTGCCTGTTGTGACAGGTTAGATTCAGCCAAACTTTATACAATATACAATTCTGTAACGCCCAATCGTGACCCGACCATGACCCCACCCTACAAGACCCGAACCCAGATGGTGATGGAAAACCTCCGTGGCCGGATCCTCCGTGGGGAGTTCCCCGCTGGCGCCCCCTTGCGTCAGGATGCCATTGCCAAAGAGCTGGCAGTGAGCCGCATTCCGGTGCGCGAAGCCCTGATGCAGCTGGAAGCGCAGGGGCTGGTGAAGTTCGAAGCCCATCGCGGCGCCGTGGTCACCATGCTGGACGCCTCGGCCATTGAAGAGCTCTTTTATTTGCGAGCGCTGCTGGAAGCCGATACCCTGTTTCACGCCGTCGACAAGATGACGGAAGCCACCTTCGCGCAAGCGGAGGCGATCCTCGCCCAGTTTGATCACGCCCTGGAGTCAGGCACCCAGATCGAACATTGGGCCGAGTTGAACCACAGCTTTCACGCCACCCTCTATCAGGCAGCCGGTCGCCCCCAGGCACTTGAACTGATCGCCCAGATCAATCTGAGCTGTGACCGCTATGTCCGCTTCGAGCTGCTGTTTGCCAGCGACGGCGTGGACAAGGCGGAGCGTGAACACGCCCAATTGCTGGAACTGTGCCGCGCCCGGCGCAAGCACGAGGCGGTGGTGCTGCTCAGGCAGCATATCGAAGCGGCGGGTCAGTCGATCAAGCGGATCCTGGCCAGCGGCCATAAAAACTGAACACTCATATAGCAACCATCTGGCACTAACGACATGAATAATTTCGAGATAATTGAAACCCGCGTCGCCCAAGTCAGGGCCGAGCTGGCCATGCAGGAGTTGGACGCCTTTATCGTCCCCCACGATGATGAGCACCTCGGCGAGTACATCCCCGCCTACGCCGAGCGGCTTGACTGGATCACCGGTTTCAACGGCTCTGCCGGCGTCGCCATCATCATGGCCCAGCGGGCAGCCCTCTTTGTCGATGGTCGCTATACGGTGCAGGCGCGGATGCAAACCCCCGCCGAACTGTTCGAATTCCTCCACCTCATTGAAAATCCCCATGTGCAGTGGCTGGCCGAGCAGCTGCCGTCAGGCTCCCGGGTTGGCTTCGATGCCCGTCTGCACAGCCTGACCTGGTACAAGAATGCCAAGGCCATGCTGGCCGACCGCGGTATCGAGCTGATCCGCGTCGAGCAGAACCCCATCGACCTGAACTGGAGCGATCGCCCGGAGCCGACCAAGAGCCCGGTCATCCTCTACAGCGAGGAGCTGGCGGGCCAGTCCAGCCAGTCCAAACGTGAACAGCTGGCGGCCGACCTGCGCAAGCGCGGGCTGGATGCCGTGCTGCTGACCCAGGCCGAGCCCATCAACTGGCTGCTCAACCTGCGCGGCCGCGACATCGACCGGCTGCCGGTGGTGCTGGGCTTTGCGGTGCTCTACGCCAACACCAGCATGGATTTCTTCGTCGATACCGACAAAATTGACTGCTTCGCCTTCACCCAACACGTGGGGCAGGATGTCTCCGTCTACCCCATCGACAAGCTGGGCGACGTGTTGCAGCGCATCGGTGAAGATCAGCAGAAGGTGCTGGCCGATCCGGACAGCGCCAACGCCTGGACCCAGCTCGTCATGGAAGAGGCGGGCGCCATTCTGGTGGCAGGGCAAGACCCCACCATGCTGCCGAAAGCGTGCAAGAACGAGATCGAGCTGACCGGCATGCGTGCCGCTCACCTGCGCGATGGCGTGGCCATGACCCGCTTCCTCGCCTGGCTGGATCGGCTGGTTGCCTCCGGCGAGTTCGAGGGAGTGGATGAAGGCACCCTGGCCGATCAGGTGGAAGCGTTCCGCCGCGAGCAGGAGCACTACGTCGAGCCGAGCTTCGACACCATCTCGGCACTCGGCCCCAACGCCGCCATGTGCCACTACCACCACACCAACGGCACTCCCCGTGCGTTTGGTCAGGACAGCCTCTATCTGCTGGACTCCGGTGGCCAATACATGGATGGCACCACCGACATCACCCGCACCATCAAGGTGGGTGAGGTGAGCGACGAGCAGAAAGCGATGTTTACCCGCGTATTGCAGGGCCATATCGCGCTGGATCAGGCCCGCTTCCCCCGCGGCACCGCCGGTATCCAGCTCGACGTGCTGGCCCGCATGCCGCTGTGGCAAGCCGGTTACAACTACGACCACGGCACCGGCCACGGCGTCGGCCACTTCCTGAGTGTCCACGAAGGGCCCCAGCGCATCGCGCCGAAAGGGAGCATGGTCGCCCTGCAACCGGGCATGGTGCTCTCCAACGAGCCGGGCTACTACCGTGAAGATGGCTTCGGCATCCGTTGCGAGAACCTGGTAGTCGTGACCGAGCTGGAACAGGTTGGCGAGCTGCCAATGCTGGGCTTCGAGCGTCTGACCTATGTACCGTTCGATACCCGCCTGATCGACCGCAGCCTGCTGAGCCCGGCCGAATTCCGCTGGATCAACGAATACCACGCCGAGGTGTTCCGCCGCCTGAGCCCGCTGCTCGAGGGCGAGGATCTCGCCTGGCTGGAGCAGGCAACCAGCCTCATCTGATGACACAGGGCCTGCGGGCCCTGTTTTTTATCCCCCCTTTTGACCTGTATCAACACCCAAAGCGAGCAGGTCAGGAGAATGGCGGCCATGAAAAGTCATCATGCCAGCCCAGCCCGGGGCTCACACGCCGCAGCCAGCAAAAAGGCGAGTGACCATCCCAGACTCATGCGCGAGCAGCAGACGGTCAGCGCCATGATCCGCCTCTACTGCCAGCACCATCATCAGGATCCCCATTGCCGCCACTGTCGCCAATTGCGGGATTTCGCCCATCAGCGCCTACGTCGCTGCCGTTATGGCCACGGCCACAAACCCACCTGCGCCAACTGCAATATCCACTGCTACGCCCCGGCGATGCGCAAACAGATCCAGCAGGTGATGAAGTGGAGCGGCCCGCGCATGTTGCTGCGCCACCCCTGGCTCACCCTCCGCCACCTGCTCGACGGCTTGCGCAAGGCTCCCAAACTACCCCAGAGCCGCCCCCTGCCGCCATAACCGCCAATCCCTTGCATCCGGCAGGGGATGACCACTACCCTATGACTCCTTTTTTGCCGTTGACCCCAAGGTCAGCGGCGTTGCCGATCCGTTTGCTGCCAATGGAGTCCTGATGCACCACAACCCGCCCCTGCTACGCACCGCCACCCACAATGACATGCACGCCATCTGGCAGATCGATGCCAAGGTGTTTGGCGAAGATGTCTATCCCGCCTTCTTCTTCCGTCAGGCGATGGATTTGTGGCCCGAGTTGTTGCTGGTGGCCGAATACGAGGGGCAGCTGGTGGGGTATGTACTGGGGGGCTTTGGTCAGGAGCGGTCGCAAGGCTGGGTGCTCTCGCTGGCGGTGCTGCCCGAGGCGCGCGGTTTTGGTCTGGCCGAGCGAATGATGCGCCAGATGGAGGCCAACCAGCAGGCGCTGCAGATCAGCGAACTGCGGCTCACGGTCGATCCGGCCAATCCGGCCCAGCGCCTCTACTACCGGCTCGGTTACACATTGCAGGCGGAAATAGCCGACTATTTCGGCCCCGGAGAAGACCGTCTGCTGCTGGTTAAAACCCTCTCCGGTACAGCTGCGATTCAAGGACAAAACCGGTTACAGAACGCATAATTGGTTACATTTTGCCGATTTCATGTGTGACGGGGTTGGAGTAAAGTTCACTCATCAACCGGATTGTTCAAATTACGTGCAGCCCAGGAGGCCCACCATGTTGAAGCGTATGACCCTTATTGCCCTGCTGGCAGCTACCACCATCACCGGATGCGCCAACAGTGACGTTTACTCTGGCGATGTTTACACCAAAGACCGCGCCAAACAGGTGCAGACCGTCAGCTACGGCACCATCATCTCTACCCGCCCGGTCAAGATCCAAGCCGATGAGAACTCCCTGATTGGCACCATTGGCGGCGCAGTTGTCGGCGGCCTGCTGGGCAGCACAGTCGGTGGCGGCACCGGACGCGACATCGCAGCCGCAGGCGGCGCCATCGCCGGTGCAGCGGCAGGCAACGCCATCGGCAACAAGATGAATCAGGTCGACGGCGTCGAGCTGGAGATCAAGAAAGAGAACGGCGAAGCCATCGTGGTCGTGCAGAAAGCCAGCCCCACCTTCACCCCTGGCGCCCGTGTACGCATGACCCAGGGCAATGGCAGCATCAACGTGGCCGTCGTGAACTAAGCGTGTGAACTCAGGCTTTGCAGCTTTAGAGTCATAAAAAAACCGCCGGAACCGGCGGTTTTTTGTTGTCTGGCATTCGGGATTACATGCTGTAGGCCTTCTCGCCGTGCGTGGTCACATCCAGCCCTTCCCGCTCGGCATCGCCGTTCACCCGCAGACCCACCACCAGGTCAACCAGCTTGAAGGAGATCGCTGCCACGGCACCGGACCAGAGGATGGTCACGCCAACCCCGATGGCCTGGATCTTCACTTGTCCAAGGATGGAGTAACCCTCGGCCACCTGATTGGTGACATAGTCCCACACCCCGGTGCCGCCCAGATCCGGGCTGGCAAAGACGCCGGTCAGCAGGGCGCCGAGAATGCCGCACACCCCGTGTACGCCAAACACGTCCAGACTGTCATCGGCACCCAGCAGGCGCTTGAGACCGTGGACACCCCACAGACCCGCCACGCCACTGATAAGGCCCATCACCAGACCACCGCCCACACCGACGAAACCCGCTGCCGGGGTAATCACCACCAGACCGGACACCGCACCAGAGGCGGCCCCCAGCAGGGAGGGACGTCCCTTCATCACCCACTCGGCCAGCGTCCATGAGAGAGCTGCCGCAGCCGGCGCCACCCAGGTGTTGATAAAGGCAAGTGCGGCGATACCGTTGGCTTCCAGCGCGGAGCCCGCGTTGAAACCGAACCAGCCGAACCAGAGCAGGGAGGCGCCGATCATGGTCATGGTCAGGCTGTGGGGGGTCATGGGATCACGACCGTAGCCCAGACGCTTGCCCACCAGATAGGCACCCACCAGACCCGCCACGGCGGCGTTGATATGCACCACTGTGCCGCCGGCAAAGTCCAGCGCACCATGCTGGAACAGATAACCGGCAGTTGCGGTCGCTGTGGCCGCAGCCTCGGCGCTGGTATAGGCATCCGGACCCGCCCAGTACCACACCATATGAGCCAGCGGGATATAGGCGAAGGTGAACCAGATCACCGAGAAGAGCAGCACGGCAGCAAACTTGATGCGCTCGGCAAACGCCCCCACGATAAGGCCGCAGGTGATGGCGGCAAAGGCCCCCTGGAACACCACATAGATCAGCTCGCTGATCCCGACCCCCTTGCTGAAGGTGGCAGCGATGGAGTCAGGGGTCACCCCCTTGAGCAGCACCTTGCTGAAGGAGCCGTAGAAATTGCCCCCTTCGGTAAAGGCCAGCGAATAGCCGTAGATCACCCAGAGCACGCAGATGAGGCAGAACAGGGTAAAGACCTGCATCAGCACGCTCAGCATGTTTTTGGCCCGCACCAGACCACCGTAGAAGAGGGCCAGACCGGGGATCGACATCAGGATCACCAGCGCCGCCGAGAGCAGCATCCAGGTGTTGTCACCCTTGTTGATTGTCATGGCGGCAACCGGCGCCACCGCTGCCTGTACCTGAGCGACCTCTTCGGCCCAACTTGGGGTAACCAGCAAGGCAGGCAACATCGTCAGACCCGCCATCATCCATTTTTTGACCATAGAGCACTCTCCTTCCCTGTCGTACCGGTACAAGACCGGCTCCGTTTCCCTGATTGAATCTGTGGCGAATCGCAAGGTGTTGCTGCAACCCGCCAGAATCACACCCGCGCCCTGCACGGGGATGCCTCTTGCCACTTCCTCATCACTGCGTCTGCCGTCGATGACCGCAAGAGACCGTCTGACATGTAAAAAGCATAAAGCGGGCCACAAATTTAAATCCTTTTAAATCATTGCATTAGTAAGATCACGCATCATCAATGCACCAATTTGGCGCATGAGCTGCGCTAACCTGTCCAGGGTCGCCCTGTCACAGGGCAGGCGATACTTCACGCACCAGAAGTGCGCAAACCCTGAGCCAGCCCACAAGCTGACGTCATCGATATCGCGCGCTGCGGGCCCGCTCGTTTACACTGACAGACCAGCAGTTTCCTGTTATCCGACCACGGCATGCCATTACACAGCCCCTTGTTTGCAACCTGATGGCAGGCCCAATCCGAGGAACACCATGCAGTTCGATCGTCTCGACATCAGCCTCTCCCACTACCGTCACCTCGACCGGGAGCATCGCGCCCACATCGCGCTGCTGGGGATAGTGATGCTGGCCATCATGGTCCTTCATCTGTTGCTGCTGCCCCACTTCCCCTACGAGCGCTTTTACGCCGTCAGCTTTGGCTTCGAGGTGATCAACTGGCTCACCATGCTGTTCCTGTTCTGGGTGGTACAGTGCGCCCACCTGCCCACCCATACCTACCGCATGCTCTCCTGCGGTCTGATGTTGTGGATCATGGGGGCCACCGCCGACATCATGGATGAGCTGGTGGCGCAGCCACTCTGGCTCGCCATCTATGCCGAGGATCTGCTGAGATCCAGCGGCATCCTGCTCAGCAGCATCGGCATCCTGAGCACCATGCACCACCTCTTCCACATCAATACCCAGCTCAGACAACAGGCACTGTTCGATGATCTGACCCGGCTGCCAAACCGGCGCTACTTTCATCAGCAACTGTTTCTGGAGCAGGGGATTTGCCACGCCCTCATCCTGCTGGATCTCGATCACTTCAAGGTGATCAATGACAACTACGGCCACGATATCGGGGATCGGGTGTTGCAGCAGTTTGGCGAGCTGTTGCAACAGCACTGCCCGCCCGGTGCGCTGGCGGCCCGTGTCGGGGGTGAAGAGTTTGCCCTGCTGCTGCCCATCGCCCACGAAGCCGAGCTGCAGCAACTGGCCAACACCCTGCTCACTGCGACCCGCACCATAGCACCCGACCCGGCCCATACCATGACGGTCAGCCTGGGAGTGGGGATCCGCGGGCCCAAGGAGCCGGCAGTCTCGCTGTTCAAACGGGTGGATCAGGCGCTTTATGGCGCCAAGGAGGCGGGCAGAAATTGCGCGGTATGGGCGACGCCGACTAATAAAGAGGCGTGAAGAGCTACCGCTTGATTGCCGATCACGGCGAAACATTGCTGCTGAAACAGGGGCCCAAGGGCCCCTGTTTCATAGGGCAAATCCCCTCGCCTAAAAGCGGAAGGTAAGACCGATATTGGCCTGCCATTGGGTTACCAGCTCCCCGCGCACCTTGAACACGCACTGCTCCGGGTTGCAAAGAAACTGGTTGTTGTCGTTGACCAGCGAACCATAACCGCGCACCTCGGCCCGCAGGGCCAGATGCTCGGCGAGGCGCGGTTGCACCCCGAGCGCCAGCGACATGGAAGGGGTCACCTCGCTGTCGTAAGCGGCAAAGCGGGTCACCCCGATTCCGGCGCCGATGTAGGGCGCCATCAGGTTGTCAGAGAGGGTCAGAGCACCGGCAAAGTGCAGGATGTCCACCGTCAGGCGATCCGGCTGGTCGGGAGAGAGGGTGGTGGACTGATGGCTGTAGAGCAGCTCGATCATGCCCGGATCATCCACCTCCTTGCTGATAAAGAGACCCCAACTGCCGGAGCCCTGCCCCTGCAGTGAATCGAGCGAGGCCGAGCGCGAGACCGGCTGCACCACCTCGTCACTCTTCTCGAAGTCGATGGCTGAGCTGTAGCCGAAAAACGGCGTCACCTGCCAACCGGATGTGGTTGCTGCCTCACTACTCCAGACCTGCCCGAGTGGCAGCAACAACCCCATCATCGCTATCCCGGCTCTCTTCATCATCCCCTGCTCCCTGTGTGATTGTGCAGAAAGCATACCAGAGGCATCCTGCGCTCATCCTAAATGGCAGCTGTACCGGTTCACTTTCATGGGGGGGATCACACTCATCGATGGCGCGGCAAAGCAGTACCATTGTGGCCTTGCCGTACTCCCCGCCACCATTCATCGACGGTTAACCTCTGCCACGTATGCTGGCGCCAAATCGGGTCATCGGAGCCCGTTATCACCACTCAGAAGGACATCAGGGAATGGTTGCCGCGCAACTCAACGACCCCAAAACAACCCTCGCGGATACCCTGCGGGCCACCGCGCATGCCATCGACGAGAGCCATATCAGCCTGCGCCAGATGCTGGAGCTGGTGGGCGAGCAGGGCATGCTGCTGTTTTGCGTGCTGCTCACCGTCCCCTTCCTGCTACCGGTCTCCATTCCCGGGGTCAGCACCCCGTTTGGTCTGCTGATCCTCTTTATCGGCATCGGCATCACCCTCAACCGGGTGCCCTGGCTGCCCGCCATCCTGATGGAACGCCGCTTCGCCGCCGACCAGCTCAAGCCGACCCTGCACAAGGGTGCGGATCTGCTGGCCCGTGTCGATCGCGTTATCCGCCCGCGCCTGCTGGTGCTGACCGGCAGCAGCACGGTCAACCGCTGCAACGGTCTGCTGATCATGCTGGCCGCCCTGCTGCTGATGCTACCCCTGGGCGCCATCCCCTTCACCAATGCCATGCCCGCCTGGGCCATCCTGCTGCTCTGCACCGGCATGTTGCAGCGGGACGGTCTGTTCGTTGCCAGCGGCTATCTGCTGGTAAGTGCAACCCTGGTCTGGTTCAGCGTGCTGGCCATCGGCTTGCTGATGGCGGGCCAGAGCGCCACCGGCCTGCTCGGCTAACCCCGATGCACAGAAAAAGGGCGACCAGATGGTCGCCCTTTTGGATTTGTGCGGGATACCGCCCGGTCAAAGCAGATCGTAGATAAGGGCCGAGATGGCAAGCAGCCCCATCACCAACACAAAAAGGGTACTCGGCCCGCGATAACGCTTGAGTGCGGGCAAGCGATAGATGGAGCAGGCCGGCAGCAGAAACAGGATCACCGCGATCAGCGGGCCACTGACGCGCTCGATGATGTCGAGCACATTGGGGTTCAGATAGGTGATGAGGGCGGTCACCATAAACAGGATCACCGACGACACCCGGGCGATGGTCGACTCCTTGAGAGAGAGCCCCAGCCCCTGACAGGCACCGCTCACCATGCTCACCGTCCCCTCGCTAACCCCCATGGAGGTGCCGAGGAAGGATTTGGACATGGCCAGAATGGCGATAAGCGGCCCCACATAGGCGATCAGCGGATTGGAAAACTTGTTCGCCAGCGCCGACAGCACGGAGATATTGTCGGTGCGGGCCAGCGCCATCTCGGCCTGACTCAGGCTCATCACGCAGCTCACCACGAAGAAGAGCACGCTGCCGCAAATCAGAATGCTGCTGCACTTGATGATCCGCTTGGCACGCAGGTCGGCACTCTCCTGACAGCGCTTTTTCTGCGCCGCGCTGAAGGAGGAGATAATGGGCGCATGACTGAAGGAGAAGACCATCACCGGCACGATTAGCCAGAGGGATTTCCAGAACGCCGGGTCACGCCACTCCACTGCCTGACTCTCTGTGAAATAGGAGAGGCTCCACTGGGGCAGCAGATAGATGGAGAGGCCAATCAGAAAGGCGACCATGGGCAGCGCCAGCACGCTGATGGCCGACACCACGATCTGTTTGCCGGCCAGCAGCACCAGATGCAGGCCCAGCAT
This sequence comes from Aeromonas sp. 602200, assembly GCF_049173895.1. Taxonomy (NCBI): domain Bacteria; kingdom Pseudomonadati; phylum Pseudomonadota; class Gammaproteobacteria; order Aeromonadales; family Aeromonadaceae; genus Aeromonas; species Aeromonas sp. 602200. The sequence continues at coordinate 216,151 of NZ_JAAKSL010000005.1, read as the reverse complement.
CACCCCCAGCACCAGCAAGCCGCGGGGAAGCTCGGCATCCCCCAACTGATGTACCACGAAGCTCTGGATCGCATTGGTGATGGAGATGCTGTAGACCAGAATGATGGGGTAGAAGGCCATCAGATAGACCAGCATCAGCAGCTTGCCCGCCCTGGCACCGAAGTGCTCCTCCACCACATGGGTGATATCCCCCTCCTTATGGGAACTGGAGAGCACAAAGCGGCTCAATGCCCGGTGGGAATAATAAGAAAGCGGAAAAGCCAGCAATAATATAAACAGCAAAATAACCAGGGAATTACTGCCAACAGTAATAGGGAGAAATAACGTACCGGCACCAACAGCAGTGGCATATAAGCCCATGGTCCATACCGAATCGCTTTTCTCCCATTTCAATTTTGAAACAGGGTGACTCTTTTCAGCAATAGAAACACTCATTGCAATATATACCTTATTAGTCTGTCATCATTATTTTTATTGGCCCGAATAACAGGCTGGCGATATGTCATGGCAGATCGCCCTGTTCGTGAAAGAACAACGCCGCCAGTAGCCAACAGGGCCACCGGAGAGAAACGGAGCTGCCACGCTACCATCGTTGAAATCGCTATCCGGGTCAAGGTTAATAATTCATAACTGTTTGAATCGGAATGTTTCAAAAGACAACAGGATGTATCACATTCGTCACCCAAAACCAGATTCACGCCTGTTTGATAACATACCGATAAAACCTCATGCTGTTGCCCAACAACATAAATAAGACCAGCGATCAGGCCGATAATATTAACACCTTAAGCTATGGAATATGAGTTAAATAATACGGCCAACTTTTCTACTAATTGACAGTGATGTCAGCCAATTTATTTATGGCAAAAGGAAAGGTGATGTCTGCCAATAACAGGACCAATCAGCTCAGCGTGCCGGGCAGTGTGCCACCCGGTTGCGCCCTGCCCGCTTGGCCTGATAGAGCCACTCGTCGGCCCGGGCCAGCGCCTGATTGATCTCCTCCTCCGGCTGCACCAGGGTTGTGCCCAGACTGACCGTGATGGCGACCGGATCGGCAGGCAATGCTTCGACAGCGGCACGGATCTGCTCCGCCATCTGCAGCAAACCGGCCTCATCGATCCGTGGCAACAGGATAAGAAACTCCTCGCCGCCGCTGCGCACAAAGAGATCGTCCGCCCGCAACAGGGCATCGATGCAGCCACTGAATCGCTGCAAGGCCCGATCTCCCTGCTGATGGCCGTAGTGATCGTTGATCTGCTTGAAGTGATCGATGTCGAGCATGATAAGGCCACAGGGCGCCTCCCCTGTCCGCAGCGGCTGGCAGTGCTCGAAGAAGAAGCGGCGGTTGTAGAGACCGGTCAGCTGATCGGTCTCGCTCTGGCGCTGCAGTCGCTGCTGCAACTCGTACTGGCGGGTAATATTGCGAGTCACCCAGGCCACCGCCCGCTTGCCGTCATAGAGGGAGGGCAGCGGGGCAATCTTGCCCTCGAAACGTTGTACCCCCTGCGGCCCGACGGCGGCATTGATTCCCCCCACCTCGGCTGCTGATAGCTCATACTCCACCACCCGCACCTGACCGCTCGCCAGTGACTCGGCAACCTGTGCCTTGACCCACATGGCCATCTCGGGTGGCAGCACATCGGCCAGTTGCTTGCCCGCCAGCGGATTGCCATCGTGATAGGATTGCTGCTCCATGCCGCCGATATATTCCACGTAATAACCATCTTCACTGAGGATGAAGATGGGATCTGGCAGTTGGGCCATCACTTCATAAAGCTGGGTTACCGAAAGCGCCACGGAGACTCCTGTACGTTAGGGTCAAACAGGGGGGAGATATTCTGCCTTAAAAGGACTCACTCGCCCTCATCGGCAACGGAGAAAAATCTGCCGTCATAGCCAACAATCCTTTACATCTAGCAGCATGCGGACGTCTCGGCCAGCAAGGATTGCCTGCGCCCACCGCCGCTCTGACTTGCGACCGTTCGCAGTGGCGGATGGCCCCTCCCTCGCTCAATGATATCTCATTGTTTCAACTCACAAGTTCATTTACGCTGGCCGTCACGAGTCCAGTTTTCACCTCATCAGCCATCAGGAACGCCAGCCCCCCCGCAACCGCAGGGGCTGTACCACGGAAAAGGAATCGCCAGATGAAAAACGCCATCGTTACCGCCCGCTTCGACGCTATCAGTACCGAAGGGGAACAGCTCACCCTCAAGATCGCCATCAAGGCCCCCGAGCCGGATCCCAAGTCCGCCAGCGGTGACTGGCGCTGCAAGGTGAAGCTGGCGGGGCTGAGCGACAAAACCTTTATCTACGGCATCGACAGCCTGCAGGCCCTGAGCCTCGCCATCAAGTTTGTCGAGACCGAACTGCGCGCCTTCTCCGATGCGGGCTGGCAATTCTATCTGCCAGGCTGCCCCGATCACCCCATCGACATGAGCGCCTGCTACTTCCCGGCGCTCTAGCCCGGCCAACCCTAGGAGCCCGGATGCACGGACCCGACCCCGCCAATCCCCACCCCATGAATGGCTTCCCCCAGGTGTGTTTTATCAAGAACACCATCAAGGGGCCCAATATCGAGGTGGGTGACTACACCTATTACGACGTTCCGGAGGATTCTGCGGGCTTCGAGCGCAACGTCCTCTACCACTTCCCCTTCATCGGCGACAAGCTCATCATCGGCAAGTTCTGCGCTATCGCCCGCGGGGTGAAGTTCATCATGAACGGCGCCAACCACCAGAGCTCGGGCCCCTCCACCTACCCCTTCTTTATCTTCGGCAACGGCTGGGAGAGCGTCGTCCCTGCCCCGGGCAGCCTCCCCTACAAGGGGGATACCGTCATCGGCAACGATGTCTGGATTGGCTATGAGGCCCTGATCATGCCGGGGGTCAAAATCGGCAACGGCGCCATCATCGCCGCCCGCTCCGTAGTCACCACTGATGTGCCCGACTACGCCGTGGTCGGCGGCAACCCGGCGAAAGTGATCCGCTACCGTTTCGACGACGACACCATAGCCCGTCTCAACGCCATCGCCTGGTGGGACTGGCCGGTGGAGCAGATCAGCCGTAACCTGCCGCTTATCAGCGGCGGCGAGATAGCCGCGCTGGAAGCGGCAATCCGCTAGAGACAAGCCCCATCAGGCATAGGGCCAGAAATGAGAAGAGGGTTGAGCGCACAGGCACTCAACCCTCTTTTTGATTGGTCGCAGACCGCTCAGTGGCTGGCGGAGCGACTACCGCTCCAGATCAGCTCGCCGCTGCGCAGCTCCATCAGGGTCATCGACAACCGATAACGGCTCCCCTGTGCCACCAGATCCCCGTAGAGCATGTAGCCGGCGCCGGTCTGGCGGCCAAGCCGCACCAGGGAGGCCGGGTTCATCCTACCCTGCTGATACTCAAGCTGGCCGGTGATGGCTGCCACCTGCCCTTGGTCGGCAAAGTGAAAACCGCTCTTGCTCTGGATGAGCTTGCTCATGGCCGCCGCCATGGCGCGGGTGTCCACCGGCTCGCCGGTGCCGTTCTGGGGCGGGGTGAGCAGCAGCACCGGCTGACCGGTTTGCGCCAGCTCCCGCACCTCGGGGGCCTGCACAAAGAGATCGGCCATGGCCTGCGCCAGTCCGGTCGGCGCCACCGGCTTGGGCTGAACGTCCCCGCTATCCGGTTTGGTCACCGGCTTGTCCGGCTGGCTCACTGGCTGATCGGGTTCACTGACAGGAGCCTGAGTACCACCGTAGGGATTGACCGCACAACCGCCCAGCAGCAGGGCCCCCACCATCAACAAGGAACGCAGCTTCATCTTTTCTCTCCGCCAGAAATCCGTAAACGGGCATCAACACATGCCCGCATGGCGGAGCCCCTGCCCCGCATCCTCCTTATGCTAGGGACAAACCCCGGCGGGGTCGATACGCCCACCACCACAGGGCGACAGAGACTGGCGAACCTGGGCCCACGAAAAAGCTGGCACGGCTCCACCCGATTCCGTTAGGGTAGTGTCGGTAAAACATCAACAGTAACGCAGCGGTAAGCCCGGCGCACAACACGTCGCAACCCGACAGAGATCATCACACTCAAGCAGGAAGCACTATGCAACTCACCCCACCCCAACCGCCTCAGGACGATGAGATCGAAGCGCTGCGCATTGGCCTCTCGGGCTTCAACAAGGATCACGCCGGCACCCATCTGCGCGAGCGGATCGCAAGCTTTATCAAGGATAAAGAGGGCAAGGTACATGGCGGCATCATCGCCGACATCAAGTGGGGCTGGCTGCATGTTGACTGGCTCTGGATCGACGAAAGCATCCGCCGCGATGGCTGGGGCGGCCGCCTGCTCGGCGCCATGGAGCAGTACGCCCAAAGCAAAGGCATCAGCAACTACCATCTGGAAACCACCAGTTTTCAGGCCCTCCCCTTCTATCAGAAGCAGGGTTACGAAGTCTTTGGCCAGCTGCCCGATATGCCGCCGGGGCATATCAGTTACTTTCTGAAAAAGCAGGACAAGTGATGACATTCCAGCCCCTTGCCAATGCCAATATCGTGATCCGCCCGTTCGAACCGGCCGATGCCGACGAGTTTGTCCACGCGGCCCACGAATCCATCGAGACGGTCGGCCAATGGATGAGCTGGTGCTCCCCTTCATTTACCCGGGAGAGCGCGCTGGAGTGGTTTGCCAGCTGCGATCAGGATCGTGCGGCGGGACGTGCCTTTGACATGGGCATCTTCTGCGCCACCACCGGCCAGCTTTTGGGTGGCGCAGGTATCAACCAGCTGTCGCCCCATCACCGCTACGGCAATATCGGCTATTGGGTGCGGCAATCCCGGCAAGGCTGCGGCATCGCCCGACAGGCGGTCGCCCTGCTCCGTGACTTTGGCTTTCAGCAGTTGGGCCTATTTCGGCTTGAGATCGTGATGGAAGTTGGCAACAGCGCCAGCGAAGCCGTTGCCATCGCCGCTGGGGCAACCTTTGAGTGCCGGGCAAGGAATCGTATCTTTCTGCATGGCCAGCCTCTTGATGCACATATCTATGCTCTTATTCCCGAGTAGCTTAATTCTGTAGTAGAGACACTCTGCACAATTCTGGAGGGTTAATAGTGATAGTCACCACACATGATGTTTACCCTTTACACATAGTTATTACTTCACTGTTGAAAACGTGGAGTTCATAGCATTTCGTCCAGTCCAAAAAGCTTCATATAAAACCCAATAAGAGTTAAACTAGTCAATAACATAAAAACATATTGCAAGAGATAAAATTGAAAATAAAAAGCATATATATAAACAACTTCAAAGCATATAGAAACACCATGTTTCATGCTGATGAAAGCCTTAACGTAATAACTGGCACAAATAATAGTGGCAAGACGACCATTCTTGAAGCAATTGCATTATGGCATGAATGCTTTTCTCTTCTGTTAATGATGGCAAAGAAGGCTACGCGTGGAACAACTATAAAATCAGGTTATTACCGTCTAGGGAAGAAAGCACAGAATTACTTTGATTATCGGGCTATACATTCTGTACGGAGCTATCGATTTAGTGATATTTTCTATGAGTTGACCATTTCTAATCAAATTGAAATTGGATTGTCATTTTTTGATAATAATGGGACAACCAAAGAAATTTGTTTCAAAATTAGGGGAGCATCTGGCAGTAGTAATTATGAGATAATCCTTAAAGATCATGATGAATTTGATTTTGAGTGGTTCAACAGCTCATTTAAACATCTTCCCGAACCAATTGGCTGCTACTTTGCTCTTCCTATAGCAGTAATTCCAGCATATGAGGAATTTGCAACAAAACCGATCATAAAGAACCGTGTGACATCTCGAGAGTCATCGTCTTACATAAGAAATAGACTTTATCTTCTGTCCAAACAAAAAGAGGCTTTTGAGGCATTCTCAAATGATGTTTCATACATCTTAAACAATAACAAAAATAAAATATACTTTAGTATTGAAAGCGATATAAATAAAGATACAAACATTAATGTCAGTATAAGGATGGGCATTGAGCTAAGTTATAAAGATGTATCTTTGCTAGGAAGTGGAACATTACAAATTATAGGCTTACTTCTGACATGTTATGAGGAAGAAAAAGATCTTAACTTAATACTCTTAGATGAACCGGATTCACACATACATAGAGACATCCAGAAAAGACTTATCCAAACACTACAGAAAAAAACGGCTGCAACACAAATTTTTCTAACAACGCATAATGAAGGGTTAATTCGTTCAACTAATCCTAAGAACATCTTTCATATAGAAGAGAATATTTGTACCTCAGATAAAACTAACATTTACCCAATCATATCAGAAAGTAATACCCAAAGACAAAAAGGAGCTGGCATAGATCATCACTCATCTATAATAAGTAAAATTCACTCAACATCTTCCTTAGATATCATTGGCTTTATTGAAGCAGACCTAATCTTACTTGTTGAAGGTATTGATGACATAAAATATATTAAGAAAATACTTGAAATGTATGAGCTGGATATAAACTGTGCGTTCTGGTCATTCAAGGGAGTTGATTCCTTGCTACAAGAAATAAAACATTTCAAATCATTTCTTGATGGTATTGGCTCTAGTGAACCGTTATGGGACAAATCGAAAATAATTATTGATAGTGATTGTTTAACAAAAGACCAGACAAATAACCTGATTGATAAATTAAAGGAGGAAATCTCCATAGATTGTTTTATATGGGAGAGCTACACTATTGAATCATCAATATTCACCAACAAGCAAAGCTTTACTCATTTTATTACTTCAATGTACAAAAGTGACGAATTCACAGCAGAGTACATTAGCACTATTATTGAGATGTATTGGTCTCAACATATAGCAAGTCACAAGGAACGGCTCTTAAACAAAAAGCACTCAGAAAAAGTTACTGGACAATTGACAGCTAGGTCTAACCACATCAAAAAATCCCTTTTAAAAAACCCATCAAACATAATAAAAATATTCGGTTGTCAAGATACCATGTATTACCATACATATATGACATACTCTATAGAAAAGCTAAATCAATGTGATATTTCACACTCATGCGATAAAGATGACTTTAAGGATATTATCTCTGGAATTATTTCCTGTATTTCATTAGAACCATCCTACATAGAAGATTACTTTTATTTTTCCCTAGATAAAATGTTCTCTAATGGGGCTGTTGGTTTTCCAGAAATACATAGATTTGCTCGCTTTTTGAACGAGCGCGGTCGAATGCATCAAAAATAATAAAGGCTATCAACTCATTCGGTCTGCCGAACTTTGCTATTCATTCCGGCCCTTACTCCAAACCAGCCATTGCTGATTGGATCTCGTATGTTGGGCTTCGCTACGCTCAGCGCCAACCTACCACAGATGTAGGTTGTGGCTGAGCTTGCGAAGCCCAACGTTTACCGCGAATAGCTATTGAGTTTCGGCATCACACTCCCCGATCTGCGTATGGCAAAGTGAAATCACCCTCTATCTCCCCAAAAACGGCTCCCAGTCCTTGAACACCGGCTGCAACCCGGCCTGCCGCACAGCGGCGGCCACCTCCCCCACCGGGCGGTCGTCGTGGATGGCGAACTGCTCCAGCTCCTCGGCATCTCCCTCGGCATAGCCCCCCGGCTGGGTGCGCGACTCGGCCGACATCTGGGTAATGCCAAGGCGCACCGCGCCGTTGCGAAACGCGGCCGACTCGCGGGTCGAGAGCGACAAGTCCAGCGTCGGTGAGAAGAGGCGCCAGGCGCAGATCAGCTGGGCCAGCTGGCGATCCGACATGACCACGGCAGGTTCCAGTCCGCCTGTGCAGGGGCGCAGGCGCGGGAAGGAGAGCGAATAGCGGCTCTGCCAGTGGTGACGCTCAAGCCAGCTCAGATGCTCGGCGACAAAGTAGCTGTCGGCGCGCCAGTCCGAGGAGAGGCCGATCAGCGCCCCCAGCCCGATTTTGTCGATACCGGCGCGGCCCAGCCGATCCGGTGTGGCGAGGCGCCATGCGATGTCCTGCTTGTTGCCGCGCAGGTGGTGGCGGGCATAGGTGGGGGCGTGGTAGGTCTCCTGATAGACCATGACGGCGTCAAGGCCGAGGCTTTTCAGCTCGGCATAGTCGGCCTGCGAGAGGGGCTGCACCTCCATCCCCACCGTGCTGAAGTGGCGGCGGATGATGGGCATCACCTCGCGAAAATAGGCGAGCCCCACCTTGTGCTCGTGCTCGCCGGTCACCAGCAGCACGCTGTCGAAGCCACGCGCCTTGATGGCCAGACACTCGCGCTCTATCTCCTCTGCATTCAAGGTCTTGCGCTTGAGGCGGTTGCTCATGGAGAAGCCGCAATAGGTGCAGTCGTTGGCGCAGAGGTTCGACAGATAGAGCGGCACATAGAAGCCGATGGTGTTGCCAAAGCGCTGGCGGGTCAGCCGCTCGGCCTCGGCTGCCATCTGCGGCAGATAGGCTTCGGCGGCTGGGGAGATCAGCGCCATAAAATCGGCCAGGGTGCGGCGGGGTGCGCTCAGGGCGCGGGCCACATCGGCGGCAGTTTTGGCGCGGATCTGCATGCCGATATCGTCCCACTCCAGCTCCTGCCAGCGGTCGAGAAAGGAGGGGGCGATCTTTGATCCTATTTCCCCCTGGGCCCTCACCCCCAGCCCCTCTCCCTTATTTTGTGAAGAGCCGAGAGGGGGGCAAACCTCTGGCTGCCCTTGGGGCAAGGGGGAGATGTTCATGGTCGCCCCTGTTTCATGACTCATAACGCCCCCAGAAAATCGGTCAGCGGGCTGGAGGCTTGCGCCTGCAGGGCGCGAGCGCCAAGGCCAGCTTCATAGGCGCTGCGACCGGCGGTGCAGGCCAGCGCAAAGGCGCGGCCCATGGCGACCGGGTCGCCGCTCACCGCGATGGCAGTGTTGACCAGCACGGCATCGGCCCCCAGCTCAAAGGCAGCGGCGGCGTGGCTCGGCGCACCTATGCCCGCATCCACCACCACAGGCACATTGGCCTGCTCGACGATGATGGCGAGAAACTCCCGGGTCACCAGCCCCTGATTGGAACCGATGGGCGCGCCGAGCGGCATCACGGCGGCGCAGCCCACCTCTTCCAGCCGCTTGCAGAGCACGGGGTCGGCGCCACAGTAGGGCAGCACCACAAAGCCCTCTTTCACCAGCTGCTCGGCGGCTTTCAGCGTCTCGATGGGATCGGGCAAGAGGTAACGAGGATCGGGGTGGATCTCAAGCTTCAGCCAGTTTGTCCCCAGCGCCTCGCGGGCGAGATGGGCGGCAAACACCGCCTCGGTGGCGGTCTTGGCACCCGAGGTGTTGGGCAGCAGCTTGACCCCGAGTTGCAGCAAGGGGCTCAGGATATCGTCGTGGGCCTTGCCCGGTTCGAGCCGCTTGATGGCCATGGTGACCAGTTGGGAGCCGCTCGCCTCGATGGCGGCGGCCATCAGATCCGGGCGGGCAAACTTGCCGGTGCCGGTAAAGAGGCGCGATGAGAAGGTGTGATCGGCAATCTTGAGCATGTCAGCCTCCCGCAATGGCGGTAAAGAGGTGAAGTTCGTCCCCGTCATTGAGACGGGTCTCGGCCCAGCGGCCTCGGGGCAGCACGGCGCCGTTAAGGGCTACCGCCACTCCCTGTGGATTAACGTCTTGCGCCGCCAGCAGGTCGGCCACGCTCTGCCCTGCCGTCAGCGGCTGCGCTTTATCGTTGAGTCGGATGGTGAGGGTCATGGGGTGATCTCCTTATCGTGTGTCGGGCATCGGCGCTGCCCGCAAACCGGACAATCGGGATCGGGAGCCAGAGTGAGGGTCTGCCACTGATGGGTCAAAGCATCGAAGCGGCGCAATGTGCCGGCCACCGGGCTTTGCATCCCGAGCAGCAGTTTCAGTGCCTCCAGCGCCTGCAAAGAGCCCATCACCCCCACCAGCGGGCCGGTGACGCCGCTGGTCTCGCAGCTCTGGGCGAGCTTGGTATCCAGCGGATAGAGGCAGGCGTAGCAGGCGTGATCGCTGCTGGTGCGCGCCATCAGCTGCCCCTGCCAGCCCACTGCGGCGGCGGAGATCCAGGGTTTGCCCTGAGCCACGCAGGCGGCGTTGATGGCCTGGCGGGTGGCGAGGTTGTCGCAGCAGTCGATCACCAGATCCACCTCGGCCACAAACTCCGGCAGGCTGGCGGCATCGAGCCGCTGGTTGATGGCAATCAGCTCCACCAGCGGGTTGTGGGCGGCCAACCGCTCGCGGGCCAGCTCCGCCTTGGAGTGGTTGACAGCCTCGCTATCGAACAGGATCTGGCGCGGCAGGTTGCTGGAGTCGACGGTATCGCCATCGGCCAGCCACAAGGTGCCCACCCCGGCCCCGACCAGATAGAGGGCCAGCGGCGAGCCAAGCCCGCCCAAGCCCACGATCAGCACGGACTTATCTTTCAGCCGCGCCTGACCCGCCTCCCCCACTTCCGCCAGCATCAGCTGGCGGCCGTATCGCAGATACTCTTTGTCACTAAGAGAAGCGGCATCAGAGAGCATGTTCTGCCTCCCGTATAACAGTGGCCGAGCGCGGCTCATCCCCCGCCCCCACGGCAGCAAGCAGCCGCTCGGTCGCCCCCTGCCAGTCGTCGCTGGCCGTGATGGCCGAGACCAGCGCGATACTGCCGACCCCGCTTGCCTTGACCGCCGCCACCCGCTCCTCGCTGATGCCACCGATGGCCACCGTCGGCCACTCCGCCATCAGGGCGCGGTAGCGATGCAGCCGCACCAGCCCCTGCGGGCGCGAAGGCATCGCCTTGGTGTTGGTCGGGAAGATATGACCCAGCGCCATATAGGAGGGGGCCAGCTCGCGGGCCCGCATCAGCTCGAAGTAGCCGTGGGTGGAGATGCCAAGGCGCAGCCCGGCCGCCTGAATGGCGGCGAGATCGGCGGTCTCCATATCCTCCTGCCCCAGATGCACGCCCCAGGCGCCCGCCTCGATGGCCAGCTGCCAGTAGTCGTTGATAAAGAGCCGCGCCCCATGGCGGCGACCGAGCTCTACCGCATCACGAATGGCTGGCGCCACCTGAGCGGCGGGCAGATTCTTGATCCGCAGCTGGATGGTCTTGACCCCCTGCCCCAGCAGGCGGCGCAGCCACTTGACCGAATCGACCACCGGATAGAGGCCGAGGTTGTGTTCGGTCGGCGCGAAGGGGCCATCCGGCAGGCGGGCGCAGCTTGTCTCATAAAGGCCGAAACGACGGTCGAGCGGTGATCCCGCCAGCACGGCGCGGGGGAAGTGAGCCAGATCGGCTGGCCAGCCGAGATGGGCGATGGGGCCCGGGCCTGCGCCCACCCCCTGCGCCGCCGCCAGCCCCTGTTGCAGGTAGGCACGCGCCAGGGTGATGGCATCCTCCACCGGATAATCCTGCGCCACCACGGCGGCGATGGCGCTGGCGTAACAGCAGCCGGTGCCGTGGCCGTGGCGGGTATCGAGGCGCGGCGCGGCGAGCCAAAATTCACGCTGCTCATCCTGGTAGTAGTCGAGGCAGAGATCCCCGCTCCACTCCAGATGGCCCCCCTTGACCAGCACGGCGCGGGCGCCGAGTTCACGCAGACGGCGGGCGGCGAGGCGCACCAGCACAGGGCTGCTGACCGGCAAGCCGGTCAGGGCTTCCAGCTCGGGGCCGTTGGGGGTAATAAGCGACAGACGTGGCAACAGCTGCTCGCGCACCGCTTCCAGCATATTGGGCTCCGCCATCGGGGTGCCGGTGCTGGCGATGGCCACCGGGTCGTAGACCACGAAGGGAGCCTCTATGGCCGCCAGTCGGCGGGCCAGTACCTCCACATGGAGCCGGGTCGGCAGCAGACCGATCTTGATGGCGGCGGGCGGCAGATCGACGCCAAGGGCGTCGATCTGGGCGGTGAAGGTCTGCATCAGCACAGGGTCAACCATCTTCACCGCCACCGAGTTCTGGGCGGTGATGGCGGAGATGACCGAGCAACCGTGCACGCCAAGGTCGTGCAATGTGTGCAAGTCGGCCTGAATACCGGCGCCACCGCCGGAGTCTGAACCGGCGATGGTCCAGACCACAGGTAGCGAGTCGGTCACGGGCGACAGGTCGGCGGGGCTGACAGCCCCGCTTGCGCTGCTCACGCCTCCTCCCCTGCGGCCTGTTTCAGCGCCGCCGCCTGATGGTAGATCTCGCCGCCGGTCTCTTTGAAGGTCTCTGCCATGCGGGCCATGCCGCTCTCCACCTCGGCTACCACCTGCTCCTGCTGGCCATTCATACCGACCAGCTTGATCTCCACCGCTTCCAGCTTGGCGGCATTCAGTTCGGCGGTGTAGGCGCGCACATCCTGGGTGATCTTCATGGAGCAGAACTTGGGCCCGCACATGGAGCAGAAGTGAGCCACCTTGCCGGACTCCTGCGGCAGGGTCTCATCGTGGTAGGCACGAGCGGTGTCGGGATCCAGCGCCAGATTGAACTGATCCTCCCAGCGGAACTCGAAGCGCGCCTTGGACATGGCGTTGTCGCGGATCTGGGCACCCGGGTGCCCCTTGGCCAGATCGGCGGCGTGGGCGGCGATCTTGTAGGTAATCAGCCCCTGCTTCACATCCTCCTTGTTGGGCAGCCCCAGATGCTCCTTGGGGGTGACGTAGCAGAGCATGGCGCAGCCGTACCAGCCGATGAGCGCGGCGCCGATGCCGGAGGTGAAGTGATCGTAACCCGGCGCGATGTCTGTGGTGAGCGGGCCCAGCGTATAGAACGGCGCCTCGTGGCAGTGATCCAGCTGCTCGGTCATGTTGCGCTCGATCATGTGCATCGGCACATGACCCGGCCCCTCGATCATCACCTGCACGTCGTACTCCCACGCGATCTTGGTCAGCTCGCCCAGGGTGCGCAGCTCGGCGAACTGGGCCTCGTCGTTGGCATCATAGACGGAGCCCGGACGCAGACCATCGCCCAGCGACAGGGCCACATCATAGGCGGCGCAGATCTCGCAAATTTCTCGGAAGTGCTGGTAGAGGAAGTTCTCTTTATGGTGGGAGAGGCACCACTTGGCCATGATGCTGCCGCCGCGCGACACGATGCCGGTGAGGCGCTTGGCGGTCATCGGCACGAAGCGCAGCAAGACACCGGCGTGGATGGTGAAGTAGTCCACCCCCTGCTCGGCCTGCTCCAGCAGGGTGTCGCGGAACAGCTCCCAGGTGAGGTCTTCGGCGATGCCGTTGGTCTTTTCCAGCGCCTGATAGATGGGCACGGTACCGATGGGCACCGGGCTGTTGCGCAGGATCCACTCGCGGGTCTCGTGGATGTAGCGGCCGGTGGAGAGATCCATGACGGTGTCCGCGCCCCAGCGGGTTGACCAGACCAACTTCTCCACCTCCTCTTCAATGCTGGAGGTGACCGCCGAGTTGCCGATGTTGGCGTTGATCTTCACCAGAAAATTGCGGCCGATGATCATCGGCTCCGCTTCCGGGTGGTTGATGTTGCTGGGGATGATGGCGCGACCGGCGGCCACCTCATCACGGACAAATTCGGGGGTGATATTTTCCGGCAAGCGGGCACCGAAATCGCGGCCCGGATGCTGTGTGCGCAGGAGCTCGGAGCGCACCCGCTCGCGGCCCATGTTTTCGCGAATGGCGATAAATTCCATCTCGGGGGTGACGATGCCGGCGCGGGCGTAGTGGAGCTGGGTGACCCGACGGCCCGGCTTGGCACGGCGCGGCTTTGGCAGATGTTCGAAGCGCAGGTGATCCAGCCCCTCGTCGGCCAGACGCTCCTGAGTGAAGGTGGAGCTGAGCCCCGGCAGTTCGTCGGTGTCATCCCGCTCCAGCACCCAGTTCTCCCGCAGGCGCGGCAGGCCACGGCGCACGTCGATGGCAACCCCCTCCTCCCCGTAACGGCCAGAAGTGTCGTAGACCGGGATCGGTTCGTTGGGTTCGAACTTGGGATCTTCTTTGGTGCCGCCGACGAAGGTGTCGGCCAGCTGGATCTCCCGCAGGGGAACACGAATATCGGGGCGGGAGCCTTCGATAAAAATGCGACGGGAGTTGGGATGAGCCATCCCCTTGAGGCTGTCGATAAAGGCCTGGGCGCTGGAGCGCTGCTCGCGGCGGCTGGATTTGGTGGTATCAGATACAGAAGTAGACATAGCAAAACTCACATTAACTGGTTGAAGTTATGGGTATTTGCTTGTCTGGAGTTCGAGGAGAAGATGAACTTGCGGCGGGGTGTTTATCTCGGGAGGGAGTGCACGCGGGATGGATCTCCGCTCTGCTGTTCTGCCACTTCCCGCTCTCTGCACGCTGTGGGCAAGGCGCCCCACGTGCTGGACAACCGGACGGGACAGACTCCCTCCTGTGCGCCCTGACCCATCAAGGGTGATCCCTTCGATGAGCGGAAGAGGCTTGCTCCTCCTCCGGCGCGGTAACCCGCAAGTTACCCTTGTTCCCTTCGCAGGTTTTAACCTGATCAGGTTCCACGGATCCCGAATTAACGGTCTCAGCTTCGCGTCGTTCGACGGTCAGCACTCCGACAAGATGGCGCCAGTATAAGGGGGAAAATCTAAAGCACAAGCCGTTAACAATATGGGACAATGGCTGGTGCTGTGGTCAGACGAGATTACTCCCCGCGCGACCAGGTGCGGATGGCGGCGATCTCCGCGGCGGGGATCTGCAGGGATTCGAGGAATTCCTGATGGGCCTGCGGCTCCATCTTCTCGAACTGGATGTGCCAGTTGCGCATCATCTCTTCGGTCATGCCTGCGGCCTGCATGATGGCAACCCAGCGAGCCTTGTCTACCATGGGGATCTCCTCGTGTGTCTGTTGGCGATAGAGGATGATGGCCCGCTGTTGCCGCCTCAGCTCGGCGATCTCCTGCTCCAGTCGCAGCAGGTGACCATCGAGGCAGGAGTGGCTCTCCTGCCTCGCTGCCAGCAGGGTGCCGATCTCTTCGAGCGGCAGTCCCATGGCGCGAAAGCTGGCGATCTGCCGCCCCCGTTCCAGCTCGGCCTCGCCATATCGGCGATAGCCGTTCTCCCCGCGCAGGGCGGGCAGCAGCAAACCGAGACGTTCGTAATAGAGCAGGGTGGTGCGGCTCAGGCCCAGTTCTCTGGCCAGCCGGGTAATCGTCAACATAGGGGTTCCTTCATCCAACGGGCTGAGGATAAACCCGCCTATTGTAGACGGGTCAACACCTTCGCAGGAGTGACCACCAGGATCAGGATCCACGGGCAGTAACAGTGAGTGATATGAGAAGTGGGGTAGATAGGCAATCCGGAGAGGGATCCATGGCCGGCAGGTGATGCAGGCCCCCATGAAAGGGGCCTGCGAGTGAGGTTATTGAACCGGTGCTATGGTCAGGGATACGTTGCCAAACCCTTCGCTGGCAAGGGCCTCGCTGTCCAGATCCACACCGGTCAGAGCCACACCTTCAGCAGAGGAGTTACGCAACTGCGCAGCCTTCGCGGAACGGGTCTGGGGCTGACCAATCTCGATATCACCGGCAAACTGGCTCTCGGCATAGAAGTCACCGGTCACTGCCGAACGGATCGGGCGCAGCACACGGCCCAGGTTATTCTGCATGGTCGACAAGCCATACTCGTTGATGGTCCAGTTCCAGTCCCACCACTTCACTTCACCCGGGATATAACGCTTGTCCCACTGGTAACGGATGCTGCTCGCCTTGTCGCGGAACGGGCCGACGGCAAAGGTGTGCTCCCAGGTCGGACGATTCTCCGGATGGGTATACCAGGCATTGCCGCCCCAACGCAGGAAGCCCTTCATGGTCAGGTCATAATTGACCTCGGCCTTGAACTCGTAGGGGTAGGAGATGTTGGACTTGTAGAGGGCAACCCGCACCGGCAGGCTGGAGTGAGGCGGCACCGTGGGACGCGCTTCAACCGAGACGGTCTCGGTGGTCGAGCCCCCGTGTTGGGAAGCCCAGCTCTGGCTCGCCGCAATCTCGATGGCAAGCTCGGTCTCCCCCACCAGCGGCCACTGGAACTTGTTCTTGGTGGTCACCTTCTCGCTCAGGCTGTAGGTGTCGGTCTTCGACCAGTTGGTGGCCTTGTCGTACTTCAGGGTCACCACCACCTGCTGGGGAAGGTCGGTGTAGTTGGTCGCATTGGCCGTGATGGTCTTGACCAGCTGCTTGCCACTCTCGGTAACCTGACCGTGGCTAAACGAGTCAGGTTCCAGAGTATATGAGAAGTTGCTCACCGTGATGGAGCTCTTCTCTCCACAGCGATATCCGGAGCAGCCGCCGTCATTATTTCCCTTTATCAGCCAGGTATCGCCAACCCGGGTAACGTCCATATCTTCCCCGACATAGGGGCTATGATTCCCCCCCACCCAGGCATATCCCAAATAATGGGCGAGATAACTGACCGGTTTGATAAAATAATCATTGTCGTGGACAAGACGCCATTGCACATCGACCTCATCACCCGCCGGAATATTCCAGTCAGAGAGTGTTGGTATTTCTCCTGAAACCGGTGAATTTGGATAGCACCAGGTTTCTCCGGCAGTGCCCTGTTTGATTTCGCCATTATATCCCGGCCCCATAATCACCCAGCGATCCGCCAGCCCGGTGATCTGCCACTGCCCCATGCGGCTGACCAGATTACCCTTGATACTCATGGCTTCATCGCGGGTCAGAGGACGGTAACCACTGGCACAGACGCCCGTCCCAAGACCCGCCCACTTGACCTGATCAGGGTAGACAGGTTCAGCCGCCTGCACCTGAGCGAGCATCAATGAAGACGCCAAAAACGCCAGATTGGCGGTAATTATTCTATTCATCATTTATCCCTCTTTCAGACATACGATAATTGTTATTGTGTAGAAATATCCTTTTTCATTTGACAGGTATGGACTCCGACAAAACCTGACACAAATAAAATAAACCACCAAAAAACATCCATGACAAACAAAATAATGGTGATACAGGAAAATAATTAGAGCGATGACTTTATTGAGGAATAAATCATAAATATTGTGACAGTCATTATTTAATGGCTGCCACAATATGGTGAAACCATATTAAATAAGAAGATGCTGAATTACTCTTCCGGATTGATCACTTCAATTCCCTTCAATATTCCATCCGCCGAACGGATCAATACCAGCTCGCTCCCGGCATGCAGATCGGCGGCGGAACCGTTGACCCAGCGCACCTGCGGATTGAGTCGCACAGTGCCCAGGGTGGCCAGCGTGAGCTGCCGGTCATCGAAGGATTGCAGGCGATCTTGCGCCCGCCGCCAGGGCTGATTGACCAGCGGGGCTCTGGCGGCCAGCAGCTCAATCCGGGTGGCAACGCCATCAGCCACCAGCAGAGCGAGCTGGTCGCCGGGTTTGAGTGGCTGCGGCCAAATCTCCCCCTGCCGCCAGATGGCGGCACTGCCCTGCTCCACCTCGGCCCCCTGAAATTGCAGGCGGATGCCGTCGCTGTGCTCCAGCTCCACCAGCCACAATTCGTCGGCTCCCGCCTGCGCCGCCCAGAGCGGTACACCCAGCATCCATGCACACCACTTTCTCGATTGTTCCATCTTCGTTCGTCCCTGAACAAAAAGCCCATGCTGGACAAGCATGGGCTTCATTCGGGAGCATTTCTAATCGGAACGCAGAGATCGGATCAGTCATCCTCACGGCAGCGGCTCAGGCGCATGCCGTCAAACTTGCACTCCAGCTCAAGCCAGCGCCCTTCAAACGGCGCCAGACTGTTATCCGAAGTGGTGTAGCCCCAGATCCGCCCCCCTTCCACCGGCCCCTCCAGATCCATCTCGTCCTTGTCATCTTCGTCGAGGGCTTCGACCTTGCGCACATAGCGCACGCCGTTCTCCACCACCCCCTTCATCTCGACCCAGGTACCGCCGAGATCATCCTCGTTGAGCCAATCCTTGAAGCGGGTCTGGTCGTCGATCACGAACGGCATGCCGTTGACCATCAACTGGCCAAGCTGCCAGGTGGTGCGGCCGGTCAGTTTGAATTCGGTCGCCTGTGCGGTGCCAAGTGGAAACAAGACCAGCAACAGGAGGGCGCAGAGAGACTTCTTCATCAGGGATCCTCGGGGTTACACTGGCAAACAGGATGCCGAATCCGGTGTGAAAAGAGCGTGAAACGCTCACCAACCAGGAGAGCAAAGCATGAAGATTTTGGTAGTGGAAGACAATCCTCAGGTGGCGGAAACCATCATGGATTATCTGGAGCTGGCCGGTCACCGCCTCGATTGTGCCTATCACGGTCAGGCGGCGCTGCAACTGCTGGAGGAGCAGCGTTTTGACGTCATCATCATGGACGTGATGATGCCGCGCCTCGATGGCCTTAGCACGGTGGCGCGCCTGCGCGAGCAGGGGATTGCCACTCCCGTGCTGTTTCTCACCGCCCGCGACAGCCTGGAAGACAAGCTGGCAGGCTTCAAGGCGGGAGGGGATGACTATCTGGTCAAGCCGTTCGCCATGGAGGAGCTGGAGGTGCGGCTGCAAGCCCTCAGTCTGCGCGGCCCGCGCGGCGATGTGGGGGCCATCAGCTTTGGCGATCTGACGGTCGATGTCGCCAGCGGCCGCGCCACCCGGGCCGGTGAGCCCCTCAAGCTCGGCAAGATCCCGTTCCGGATCCTCGCCCTGCTGGCCCGCCGCGCCCCCGCCATCGTCAGCCGTCAGGAGGTACTCGACACCGTCTGGGGGGATGAGGAGCCCGACTCCGATGCCCTGCGCAGCCATATCTACGCCCTGCGCAACGCGCTCGACAAACCCTTCCCCACACCCATGCTGGAGACCTTGCACGGTCAGGGCTACCGACTGGTGAACGCATGAACCTGCCGAGCCTGCGCCGCCGCCTGATCATGGCGCTCGGCGGCGCCGGGGTGGTGCTGCTGATCCTGCTCTCCGGCTTGATGCTGGTGGCCGAAGACAAGATGGAGGAGCTGAGCCTGCGCCACTGGCTGGAAGCCGAAGTGACCCGCTACAGCGATGACTGGCTGCGACTCGGCCCGGCTGCGGCGGCTCCAAGCCCCAGACAGTTCTCCAGCTACTGGACCGAGGCGGGCCGCTTACCCAAGTGGTTGAAGCCCTACCAGACTCCCGGCTTTTTCGAGCACCAACTGGGCAAGGAGGACAAACACTTTCTGGTGGCCCGTCACCCCTCCGGCGAGGGACTGCTCTATCTGGTGTTCAACGACGACGCAGACGACTACCTCGACCCCTACGAGGACAAGCTGCATCTGGCGACCCGGCTGATCGGGGTGACCCTGCTGCTCGCCTGCCTCGGCTTCGGCATCTGGCTGGTGCGCCATATCACGGGGCCGCTGCAACGGCTGCAACAGAGGGTCGCCCACCTCACCCCGGATCAGGCGGATTTCGAACCCGACGCCCCTTGGCAGGAGCTGCGGGATATCGAGCTGGCGCTGCTGGCCGGCAAGCAGGAGGTGAGCGCCGTATTCGCTCGCGAGCAGGAGTTCAGTCGCTTCGCTAGCCACGAGCTGCGCACCCCCAACATGGTGATCCAGGGCTCGGCCGCCCTGCTCGGCAAGGTGACGGACTTGCCCGCACCGGCCGCCCGCGCCACCACCCGCATCCGCGCCGCCGCCGACGAGATGGCGCTGCTCACCGAGACCTTCCTGCTGCTGGGCCGCAAGGAGGCAGTGGAGCGACCGCTGCAGCAGGTGACCCCGCTGATCCGTCAGGAGCTGGCCCGCCTCGCCCCGCTATTGCAGCGGGAGGCACTCGATATCCGGCTTAATCTGGACGAGAGCAGCGAAGTAAACGCCCCCCTTTCCCTGCTCGCCATCGCCCTCGGCAACCTGCTGAAAAATGCCCTGAGCTATGCAGAGGGACATATCGACATCGAGCTGTGCGGCCCGGTGCTCACCATCAGCAACCCGACGGCGGCGGCGCCGGATCAGATCCTCGGCTACGGCTGTGGCCTCACCATCATCCAGCGCATCTGCGAGAAGCTGGGCTGGCAGATCGACACCCGGCTGGAGGATGGCGTATTTAGCGCCCGGCTGGCGATGATCGCCGCCGGAGAGTTCCCTCTCCCTTTGGGAGAGGATTAGGGTGAGGGCGCAGTGGCACCGCCAACCCACCAGCCAGATAGCAACAAGGCGCCCGAGGGCGCCCTGTTTCTATCTGACAGATGCAAGCCTAAGGCTCACTCCGCTGGCTTGTTCTTGCGGCTCGCCTTGAGTTCGAGAAACTCGATGATCTTGCCCGCAACATCCTTGCCGGAGGCAGCTTCCACCCCTTGCAGGCCGGGGGAGGAGTTGACCTCCAGCACCAGCGGGCCGCGGGCGCTACGCAGGATATCCACCCCCGCCACATCCAGCCCCATGATCTTGGCGGCCTGCACCGCGGTGGCGCGCTCTTCCGGGGTGATCTTGATCGCCTCGGCGGTACCGCCACGGTGCAGGTTGGAGCGAAACTCCCCCGGCTGGGCCTGGCGGCGCATGGCGGCAACCACCTTGCCGTTGACCACCAGACAGCGGATATCGGCGCCATTGGCCTCGCGGATATACTCCTGCACCAGAATGTTGTTGTTGGTCTGGATAAAGGCCTCGATCACGCTCTCGGCGGCTTTCTGGGTCTCGCAGAGCACCACGCCAATCCCCTGGGTTCCCTCCAGCAGTTTCACCACCAGCGGCGCCCCGCCCACCATGGTGATGAGGTCGGGCACGTCGTGGGTGCTGTGGGCATAGCCGGTGATGGGCAGGCCGATACCGTGGCGGGAGAGCAGCTGCATCGCCCGCAGCTTGTCGCGGGAACGGCTGATGGCCACCGAGCTGTTGAGGGCCATGGTGTTCATCATCTCGAACTGGCGCAGCACGGCGGTGCCGTAGGCGGTAATGCTGGCACCGATCCGGGGGATCACGGCGTCATAACTTCCCAGCTCCCCACCCTCGTAGTGAATGGAGGGGTTGTGGGAAGCGATGTTCATATAGCAGCGCAGGGTGTCGAGCACCTCTACCTGATGACCGCGCGCCTGTGCCACCTCGACCAGACGGCGGGTGGAGTAGTTTTTCGGCTCACGGGATAAAATGGCGATCTTCATGACAATTCCGCTAGAAGGCTGTGCCTGGGCAGGATGGGGCGGGAGAGTATAAGGTGCCACAGCGCCAAGACAACGCCAATTGTTTATCCTGACAACAAGACAAACCACACCAAACCGCACGCTACCACATCACTGTGACCAACAGGTTAAACGGCGGCTCTGCGCAGGTTGTTCAACCCGAGCAAGGATGCCGCCGTTTCTCGTTAAAGATCAACCGATGTCACGCGGGAGTCAGTTCAGGTTTGGCCCCAACCAGCGTTCGGCCTCGGCCAGCGTCATCCCCTTGCGAACGGCGTAATCTTCCACCTGATCTTGCTGGATCTGCGCCACCGCGAAGTATTTGCTCTCGGGATGGGAGAAGTACCAGCCCGACACCGCCGCCCCCGGCCACATGGCGTAGGATTCGGTGAGCTGCATGCCGATAGCCTGCTCCACCTCCAGCAGCTCCCAGATGCTCCCCTTCTCGGTGTGCTCCGGGCAGGCCGGATAACCGGGAGCCGGGCGGATGCCCTGATAGTTCTCGCGGATCAGCTCCTCGTTGCTGAGGGCCTCGTCCGGGGCATAACCCCAGTGCACCTTGCGCACCTGCTCGTGCAGGTACTCGGCAAAGGCCTCGGCCAGACGGTCGCACACCGCCTGAATAAGGATGGCGTTGTAGTCATCGTGCTGCGCCTTGTAGGCCCTGGCGATGGCCTCCTCACCGATACCGCCGGTCACCGCGAAGGCGCCGATCCAGTCGGGCTTGCCGCTCTCTTTCGGCGCCACATAGTCCGCCAGACAGTAGTTGGGGAAGCCCTGCTTCTCGCTCTGCTGGCGCAGGTGGTGCAGCACCTTGATGACCTCGGTGCGCGACTCGTCACTGTAAACTTCGATGCTGTCTCCTACCGCGTTGGCCGGGAACAGGCCGATCACCCCGGCGCAGCGCACGCTCAGATCCTTTTCCAGCTGGTCCAGCATGGCGTTGGCGTCGGCAAACAGTTTGGTTGCCTCCTCGCCAATGATCTCGTCCTCGAGGATGCGCGGATACTTGCCCGCCAGCTCCCAGCTGAGGAAGAACGGCGTCCAGTCGATGTAGGGGCGCAGCACCGAAATGGCCACATCTTCGAACTTCTGCACCCCGAGCTCGCGGGGCTTGGGCGGCTGGTAGCCAACCCAGTCCAGCTGGTGCCGGTTGGCGCGGGCATGAGCCAGACTGACCGGGCGGGAGCGTGGCTGCTTGCGGGCATGCTGATCCCGGGCAATCTCGTACTCCTTGTCGATGCGGGCGACAAACGCCTCCTTGAGATCCGGACTGAGCAGGCTCTGGGCCACCCCTACCGCGCGGGAGGCGTTGGAGACATAGACCACTGGCTCCGAGTAGTTCTGTTCGATCTTCACCGCAGTGTGGGCCTTGGAGGTGGTGGCTCCGCCGATCAGCAGCGGCAGCTTGAAGCCCTGACGCTCCATCTCTTTGGCCACGTGCACCATCTCGTCCAACGACGGGGTGATGAGACCCGACAACCCGATGATATCGGCGCCGACCTCCCGCGCAGTCTTGAGAATCGTCTCGCAGGAGACCATGACCCCGAGGTCGACAATCTCGAAGTTGTTGCACTGCAGCACCACCCCGACGATGTTCTTGCCGATGTCGTGCACGTCCCCCTTCACGGTCGCCAGCACGATTTTGCCGTTGCTGGAGCCGCCCGATTTTTCCGCCTCGATATAGGGCTGCAGGTAGGCCACCGCCCGCTTCATCACCCGCGCCGATTTCACCACCTGGGGCAGGAACATCTTGCCCGCGCCGAACAGGTCGCCGACCACGTTCATACCATCCATCAGCGGCCCTTCGATGACGTGCAGCGGCTTCTCCGCGCCAGCGCGTGCCTCTTCGGTATCCTCTTCGATAAAATCGGTGATCCCCTTGACCAGTGCGTGCTCCAGCCGCTTGCCCACCGGCCAGCTGCGCCACTCCTGATCCCGCGGATCCTCCGCCTGGGCACCGGCTCCGCGATACTTCTCGGCGATGGCCAGCAGCTCTTCGGTGGCATTGTCATTGAGGTTGAGCACCACCGCCTCGACCTTCTCTTTCAGCTCTGCCGGAATGTCTTCATAGATGGCGAGTTGGCCGGCGTTGACGATCCCCATGTCCATGCCGTTCTTGATGGCGTGGTAGAGAAAGACCGCGTGAATGGCTTCGCGCACCGGCTCGTTGCCACGAAACGAAAACGAGACGTTGGAGACGCCGCCGGAGATCATGGCGTGAGGCAGGTGTGTCTTGATGTCCTTCACCGCCTCGATAAAGTCCACCGCGTAGTTGTTGTGCTCGTCGATGCCGGTCGCCACCGCGAAGATGTTGGGGTCGAAGATGATGTCTTCCGGCGGGAAACCGACCTGATCCACCAGGATCCGGTAAGCGCGCTGGCAGATCTCGAACTTGCGGGCGCGGGTGTCGGCCTGCCCCGCTTCATCGAACGCCATCACGATGACGGCGGCGCCGTAGCGACGCAGCAATCTGGCCTGCTGGATGAACTTCTCCTCCCCCTCTTTCATGGAGATGGAGTTGACCACCGGCTTGCCCTGCACGCACTTGAGGCCCGCCTCCAGCACCTCCCACTTGGAGGAGTCGATCATCACCGGCACCCGGGCGATATCCGGCTCACCGGCGATGAGGTTCAGGAAGCGCACCATGGCCGCTTCGGCGTCCAGCATCCCCTCGTCCATGTTGATGTCGATGATCTGGGCGCCGTTCTCCACCTGCTGCTTGGCAACATCGAGCGCCTCGTCGTAGAGCCCTTCCTTGATCAGCCGCTTGAACTTGGCCGAACCGGTGACGTTGGTCCGCTCCCCTACGTTCACGAACATGGACTCGGGAGTGATGATAAGGGGCTCGAGGCCCGACAGCCGGCAGGCCACCGGCAGTTCGGGTAGCACGCGCGGCTTGATGCCCGCTACGGCGTCGGCCATGGCGCGAATATGGGTCGGGGTGGTGCCGCAGCAACCGCCGACCAGGTTGAGGAAGCCGCTTTGGGCCCACTCGCGGATATGCTCCGCCATCTCGACGGCATCGAGGTCGTACTCACCGAACGCATTGGGCAGACCGGCGTTGGGGTGGGCACTGACATGGGTCTCGCTGATGCGAGACAACTCCTCCACATACTGGCGCAGCTCGTCCGGCCCCAACGCACAGTTGAGGCCGAACGATACCGGTTTGACGTGGCGCAGCGAGTGATAAAAGGCTTCGGTGGTCTGGCCGGAGAGGGTACGACCGGAGGCATCGGTAATGGTACCGGAGATCATCACCGGCAGGCTGTAACCCAGCACCTCGAACACCCCTTCCACCGCGAAGGCGGCGGCCTTGGCGTTGAGGGTGTCGAAGATGGTCTCGATCAGGATGATGTCGGCGCCGCCCTCGATCAGGGCGTGGGTCGATTCGGTGTAGGCAGCCACCAGCTGGTCATAGGTGACGTTGCGCTTGCCGGGATCGTTCACATCCGGCGAGATGGAGGCAGTGCGGTTGGTGGGGCCCAACACCCCTGCCACGAAGCGCGGCTTGGCGGGATCTTTTGCCGTCCACTCGTCCGCCACGGTGCGGGCCAGACGGGCGGCTTCACGGTTGATCTCGGCGGAAAACTCTTCCATCTCGTAATCGGCCATGGCGATGCGAGTGGCGTTGAAGGTGTTGGTCTCGAGAATGTCGGCCCCGGCAGCGCAATACTGCTCGTGGATCTCGCGGATCACCGCCGGACGAGTCAGCACCAGCAGGTCGTTGTTGCCCTTGATGTCGGTATGCCAGTCGGCAAACCGCTCACCCCGATAATCCGCCTCCCCCAGCTTGTAGCCCTGGATCATGGTGCCCATGGCCCCGTCGATGATCAGGATCCGCTCCCTGAGGCAGGCTTCCAGCTTCTTTGTTACGTCCGACTGCTTGCTCGGCTCTCTGCTCGACATTACGTTCGACACCGCGTGTTCCTCTTACATCCATGCAACTGCGTAAACAGCATCCTAACAGCAAACAAATAAAATGGAAATCTAGCCGTCTATCAGTCCAAATACGCCACCATATACTCATTTATGGGTAATGAGTAACATAGGGCCCGAGAGTAACCTATGCCCGTCCTGCATAGGGATACGTGCTTGCTGTCTACCAACGAGAAAAAAATAACTATGAGCGTCTACTACACACTCTGTTTTCTGGCAGCGTTGGCGATTTTTATCGCCTTTGCCAACCAGTATGTTGTGAAGATCCAGACCACCATCGCCATTACTGCGGGCTCCATGCTGATCTCCGCACTGCTGGTGCTGTTTGGCAAACTGGGCTGGTTCAACCTGGAACCTCTTGCCGTCAAGACCATGGAGAGCATCGACTTCCAGAACTTCCTGCTGAAGGGGATTCTGGGCTTCCTGCTGTTCGCCGGTGGTCTTGGCATCAACCTCAAGGCGCTGCGTAGCCAGAAGTGGGAGATCACCATTCTGGCCATCATTGCCACCCTGCTCTCCACCTTCCTCATCGGCTACGGCTTCTGGTTTATCGCCAAGCTGCTGGGCTGGGAGTTGCCGCTGGTCTACTGCATGCTGTTCGGCGCGCTGATCTCCCCCACTGACCCGATTGCCGTACTGGCCATCGTCAAGAAGATGAAAGCGCCACCCCAGATCGCCATCCAGATCGAAGGGGAATCCCTGTTCAACGATGGTGTTGGCCTCGTCATCTTCGCTACCGTGTTTGCCGTCGCCTTTGGCGGTGTCGAACCCACCTTCGGTAGCGTGGCCGGTCTGTTCCTGCACGAAGCCCTCGGCGGCATCCTGTTCGGCGCCGTGCTGGGCCTCATCGCCCACGTGATGATCAGCGCCACCGATGACGGTTCATTGGAGCTGCTGCTGACCCTCTGCATCCCGACCGCCGGCTTCGCCTTTGCCAACATGATCGGCGTCTCCGGCGCACTGGCCATGGTGGTCACCGGCATCATGATCGGCAACTGGACCCGTCACTCCGGCTTCTCCGAGCAGAGCAGCCATCACCTGGATCACTTCTGGGAGTTGATGGACCAGTTCCTCAACGCCCTGCTGTTCCTGCTGATCGGTCTGGCGCTGGTACTGCTGGATCTCGCCTGGCGTGACTGGATCCTACTGGTCATTGCGGTGCCGCTCTGCCTGGGTGCCCGCTTTATCAGCGTGTCGCTGCCCTATGTGGCTTTCCGCCGATTCCGCAATTACAACACCTTCTCGGTACGGATCCTCACTTGGGGTGGCCTGCGCGGTGGTCTGGCCATGGCGATGGCGCTGGCACTCCCCTCCGGCGTCATGATGATCCCGGAACATGGCGTCGACCTGCGGGAGGTCATCCTGGTGATGACCTACTCGGTGGTGATGTTCTCCATCGTGGTGCAAGGCATGACCATCACCCCGATGATCACGGCTGCCAAGAAGGCCTGTGGCGACTACTGAGTCGGCCCACTGTGCTGATTGCAGAATGAGAGAGGGCTCCCGTCGGGAGCCCTCTTTTTATGGCGGATAGTTGCGAATATTTGCTGCTGATAGCACCTTGATTACACAGAGGAAAAGCGTACGGACTTCAACATCGGCAAATTATTGTTTGCTTTTTATTCATTTCGAGGAGAGAATGCGCGCCGGCTAGTTAATCAGCCCTGTTTATGTTTATCCTGCAATGCTTCACCTCACGATGAATCCTGCCAGTACCCGCATAACCTCCTTCTGATTTACTCGCCTTGAGAACCGTCAGGCTGTCTGCCTGCGTTGCCCGGCTCTCACGGTGCAGACCCGATCTGCCCACCCAATTTGATTTATGCATCAGCATATTCCTTGAAAGTGCAGACGCCCTTTAACCGGGCTGGGTATTCCTGCGCGCTTGTCGTTCACCCAATCGACCGCGCCCATTGACCTGACATTTGCCAATACAAGGAGCAAACACCTAATTTATATAGAGAAATACCATGATGAAAGCAGTACAAACACACAAGCCCCTGCGTCGCAGCAAGCCCATCAACCTGCCTGTGCAAGAGCACGACAATGATGCGTTTCTGATCCAGTTCAGCACCCGCTTCAGCGGCGGTTTCGCCATCTCCTGTGATGGTATCGCTGGCGAGTTCTCCATCGAAGAACTCAACTGACGTTTCGTTACGTCCAATTAAAACCCGCCTTGCCTACAAAAGCCCCATGATATATAAGGCCCACTGAGAATTCATGTCCCATCAGGTGATGGGAGGTGATACCAGTTAGGGATACATATGTGGGGTTTTTTATGGGGTTTTGTGGGGGGATAAAATGGCATTAGTGGTCACTGCACTCAGGAAAATGCTTGGCACCCCCCACGGCGGCAAGAAGCCCATCCGTAAAGTGGATCGCGGCGATGGACTGAATGCCTTCTGGCATCCAAGCGGGTCAGTCAGCTTTGTTTTCCGCTATCGCTTTAATGGGAAAAATCTGGAAGTGACCTTGGGGAAGTTCACCAACAACAGCGCAGGGATCGATATTGAAGAAGCCCGCAGGAAAACCGAGCAATGTAAAGGATGGCTAGCGGCCGGCCACAATCCAGCGTTGATGCTCAAACTGGCCAAAGAAGAACGACTGAAACCAGTCACGGTAGAAGATGCGATTTGTTATTGGCTGGATAACTACGCAGCTAAAAACAGAAAGAATGCCCCAAAGATCCGGCAACAATTCCAAAAATGGATCTTTCCCAAGATAGGCTATCTCCCACTCATCGATTGTGAGACCAGACACTGGCTGGTGGCTTTTGATGAATCCAACAAGCAGGTACCTGTTACCGCTGGCATGCTCTTCCAGATCTCCAAACAGGCGCTGAAGTATTGCCGTGTTCGATGCTATGCCGTCTCGAATGTACTCAATGACCTGACTATTGCAGATGTAGGTAAACGGGGTGGAAAAAGGGATCGCGTTCTGAGTCTTGCAGAAATCCACGCTCTGATGGAATGGATCCAAAGCCCCTCCTCCAACACCTACTATCGTGCACTATCTCTCTTGCTACTATCTTTCGGAGCAAGAACACGTGAAGTGCGGGAATCCCATATAACAGAGTGGGATCTAGCCGCAGGGATATGGACCGTTCCTATCGAACATTCAAAAACGGACCACAAAATTGTCCGCGCCATACCTGAGCGACTCAAACCGATGCTCGCCGAACTTATCGCAACCGCAAAAAAGAACAAAACGCCCTATCTTCTCGGCCAGCTCAAGAAAGTGAGCACGGTGGCGACCTACGGCCACAAGTTGTCAGTAAGACTTGGACATAGCCCTTTCTGGACCTTCCACGATTTACGACGCTCTCTTGCAACCCATCTCACAGCTGCTGGGATCGCCCCACATGTGATCGAAATCATTGCCGGCCATAGTCTAAAGGGAGTCATGAGTCATTATATTCACGACCACCGGCTATCAGAACAAAAAGCCACCCTCGAGTTATGGCAGTCAATAATCTGGAACTCTACCGCCAGCAGCAATATCATCCACTTAAATAAGGCTGCATGGCGACATCAATAACTATGAAGAGATGCAATTTACCGGACACCGACTACCTCAAGATTACCAAGGCAGCCAGCGAACTGGGTTGCAAGGTAGAAGACATAATCCATTGGGCAGCCAATCAGAAGACCACGCTCTATTTGATGCTAGAAGAGTCAGAATGTGCCGTCATCGTACGCAACCTGGACCCAGCACAGCCAAATGATGCCTTCGACAAGCAGATGGGAGCTCAGGACCGGTTGGTCAATGCGACGCTGAAGATCACTCAGGGTGAATTTGGGCTGGCACGACTCCACTTTAATGATGTGCGTCCAAGCAAACTGTTTGGTGGCGTCCCCATGTTCTACCGCTTCAGTTACGGCGGGGTTACCTATCCATTAACCTTGATGGCCAAGGCTTCCGGACTCTGGACTGTGGGCCACAGCTTTGCCAAGCAGTTGGAAACTCACGGGATGGTGGAGTTCCGCTCCTTCTTTGTGACACACGGTTATCTGCTCACCCTCAACAATCCCATTGATGGCTTTCAGGTCTCCATTGTGCCAGTTACCTCTGCCAAAAACCCCGAGGTGCCAGATTGCCGTGTATTTCCCGAGCACTTGTGGTTGACTCATGAGAGCGTGAAGCAACTATTCAGCAACACGGCCCGGCATTCATCTCGTTCGGGGATTACAGCCCTCAACAAACACCCCAGATATTCCCCCAAAAAACATGCAATGCTCATCTTCCTGACGGAATTGCTGGTGGAGCATGATGACGTGCTGGCAACCATCGCCGTTGATCGGGATACCTTCACATCCTCTCACTATCACCAACTGGTCATCGAGCTGCGTCACGCTCTACAGTGTCCTGATAAGGAGTTGGTCAAGCAGCTTATCAAACGGTGTGCGCACACCTCGGCAGGCTTTCTCTTTCTGGCTAACAGGCCGTTTGAAGAGTGGTCGAATACCGCGATTGCAGAAGCGATTCAAACGCTGATGTGCTCAAGGCCACGAGATCAAATACAGAGCCAGTTGGCCAATGTCGACAAAAACACCATCCGAGATTGGTTAAATTAACGACCATCACGGTGAGTTAACCTAACTCACCGTGATTTAGCCTTTACTCACCTCACATCTCAAAATAATTCCGAGAAGATGCACTCATCAAATCCAATGAGACGAGGTGAACCATGAATTCTCAAAAAATACTTTCCATTACAACAGTTTGTGACCTTGTCGGACGCAATCGCCGCACTCTGTGGGCATGGGTTCGTGACGGGGTTTTTCCCGAACCCATCAAGATCCATGGCAAAACAGTCGGCTGGCCAGAGTCGGTATACCAACAATGGCTCGCAGAATTGATGGAGAGCAAGTGATGGCCAAATCACCCTTCAGCTATCGTTCGTTGGCGGCGGCAGACAGCGGAACGCTGCAACCCATTCTCAAACACAAAGACCTGCAGCGAGTGCTGGGGTGCTCCAGAACGACGATCTACCGGTGGCTCGCTTTGGCCAAGCTCCCGGCACCGCTCAAACATAACAACGGACGGATCATGGGGTGGACAAGGCAGCAAATTGAAGCGCTGTTAACAGTGGATTGAAGAATAAATGGGGGCAGCAGCCTCCTTTATTTGGCACCGAATGTAACAAACTGGCACATCATCCCCGATTTTCTCCAAGGCCTAGTCTCTGCTTGCAAAGCACCCCGTCCACGATCGGCGGGGGGTTAACTGCACCCAGCCGCCATCACTGCTTCAGGATATTGATAATATATGCTCGGTATTCATCACGATTCTTCTTTGACTCTTCCCCTGAACTATGAGTATCAAGGCCATGCTTGGGCGGTCATGAACAACATACGTATCAGGCGGGACATCATGGATGGCATCTTCCGATTACTGGAAAGATTCTTTAGCAAGACCAGCAAGTTACTTGCCATCCGCCTGGAGCTTAAAATGCAACAGGGCACAGACAACAATCAACCCATCAGTCGTTTCTGCAGACAGTTCAAATCAACACTGATCCAGCACTACGGCCCCTGTTATCACGGTTACATCTGGGTCAGAGAGAAAGCCAAATCCGCAGCCCAACACTACCACTTGGCCCTGTTTTTGGACGGACAAAAGGTCAAGCACTCTGACAATGTCTACCGGTTAGCCAAAGCAGAATGGACATATGGCTACCTAGCCCTACCGATGAATCCCTTTTACTTCGTCCACCGTGATCGCCTGGATGAACATAGATTGCTTGTCTACCGCTTAAGCTATTTGGCCAAAACCAAAGACAAGGGAAAGCGGCCACCAGCGGTCAAGGACTACCAAATCAGTCGCAGTATCAGGAAGCAATGAACGATGAAAAGCCGAATTTATGCTCCGAGAATCCCAACCCGCATTAGGAAACCGAGCGAAATGGGGTTCTATGAACGCAAGGTGTTCTGGCGTAATCATCAGGAGAACTTTGCCAATCTGGTGCTGCTTCAAGGTATCAGCATCAAGTTCTACGCAGAGCTATACAAACTTGATTTGAGACTCGTCTATGTAAAGTTTCGGGATCTGGGCAGTGCGGAGCTAAGGCGACGCTTCTGGGAACGTCATCGTCAACAATACCAATCTGAGCAGGCTGAAAACGGCCTGTCGGTAGAGGCCTATATAAAAACGCATAAGCTGCATCATAAGACAGCAAGACTGGAACTGAAGCGACGGTCCATGAGTGAAAAGTGGGAGACCCACTGTAGACGCTACGCTCTGCAGTCGAAACATCGAGATATCACCATTGCCCAGTATGCGAGGGAAAACAATCTGAATCCCTCGACAGCACGGCGTTACATACGAAAAGCCATCACATCTAATAGATAAAAAGCACCATAGGTATTTGGTCCCCCCCTAGGATGCCCATCAATGGCAGGGATCGTTTACCAGAAACGCAAAGTCTAAATACACATGTAAAAAATTACCAAAAACAATAAACTTAAATAAAATCAGTAATATATTAATATTGAAAGTGATCATCGCAACTTACTGAACATGCAGACCAGAGGTAAAGTGATCCTCCGTCATCAGTGCGTAAACCTTAGACTTGCTGGTGGCTGGGTACTGACAGGGCTCGCTTGGCGTTTACAATCATCGCTGCAGCCATTGCAGGCAGCAACACAGACATCAGGTACACGGAGGCCTGTGCGCTGGTGACTGAGTCGATATATTTGGGAGAGTCAAGAGAGGCGCTTGACCTTTCTGTTGCTTGGCATGGTGGATCGAGCTGCACTAGTTTGTGAGCATGAGTCCTGCAATCCCTCTTAATTCCACGAACTATCAGACCTTATCCCTTCAACGGCCTAAATCCTGGGCATGGTGGCAAGACGCGACCTGGACCGAATGTGTGCTTCGACGGCCTATGCTGGCACCACCTCGGAGGTCTCACCCCAACTGATGGGCCACCAACACGATTCAGAGGTTCAACATGACATTTCAACCCTCAGAACTGAATAAAAAACGCTCCCGCCGCTTGCGCAAAAAACTGCATCTCGATGAATTTCAGGAGTTGGGTTTACACCTGACCTTTACCATAGATCGAGCGCAAGTCGACTTCGAAGAGGCACTGGATCGATGGCTGGACTATATCGAACTACAAGGTTGGAGCTTTGGCGGGGGTGGAGCCGACGCTGAGCTCAGCGGTTACCTGTGCCAAGCAGCTAACGACTCATTGACCTCTCAAGATCGGGAAGCAATTGCCAACTGGTTGACCGTACAGCCATGGGTGACTGGCCATCGGCTAGCACCACTGAGCGATGCCTGGTATGGCCCCTGAGCGGGCTGCCCAATTGGGCAGCCCGCTCAGGATCATGACTTACTGATAGCTCATGACAAAGTCTGCCGCGGCATCGAACTCACCCGGCACGGGTGGGTTGCTACCATCTGCAGCCACCGTGCTCACGACCTTGGCGCCAAATTTGAGGTGGTTATCACCATTGACCAGACTGGACACCTTGGTTGGCGTACCCAACACAATCTCTTCCCCTGACTGCTTGTTGACCAGAGCAATCGCACCACCAGACCCCCCACCGTTCAATGCCAGCGCATGCTTGGTATCGTCGGATGGAATCCCGGAGAAGGTCACTGTCGCACTGGCTGCGGTGGCAAAATCACAGGCTTCCAGGTGGATTTCGAACGGCCGCAGCGGAGTTGAACCCTGCTTTTTCAGCAGCGAGTTGGCGATCTCCCCCATCTGTACTGTCTGATCCACACTCTCGGGCGCAATTGAGCAGGGGGCATCGATAATGGCACCCACAAACTTGATGGTGCCATGACCCTGATCCTGAGGAGAAGACGCAGCTGGACTGGATGGACCCAAATCACTCCAACCGCCATCATCGTCTGCACAGGCAAGTGCAGCATACCCTCCAGATACCATTGCCACAGTCAAGGCAGTGACCAAACGCAAGCCTGATATTTTTTTCATACAATCAACCTCTATTTGTCCAATGATCGAGCGTTGATCATATAAAGAATGAAAGACACTCTCCAATTATGAAAAATTACCTTTAAACTCAGCCATTAACCATGATTTATCGAACCGGAACGGCCATCACCCTGTCGTTATTTAGAAATAACAAATATTAATTTTAAATAATTTGACTCCTCCACCTCACAGGCTACTGTTTCACCCCGCGATTATCAAATCTGCACCGTTCTGATTCAATGTGAATTATGAGCGATGCGTTGATCGTCGGCATTTGCTTGCAACAAAGCAATAAAACGAGAAATTAAAATATGAGGATGTCATCTATGTTATTTGGACAAAAGAAGCTTGCCCTTGTCGTGAGCTGTCTGATGCTGGGTCTTGGTACCGGTTCTGCCAACGCCACCGAAAACGGTGACTCGGCTGATCTCTATTTTGGTGCCGGTGCCGGCTTCACCCACTTTCAGGGTCTGAACAAGATTGGCGGTGTCGAAAACGGCACCGAAGATGCCGCCGCTACCAACGCCTTTGCGGGTTACAACCTTAACGACTATCTGGGGGCCGAACTGGGCTACATCTACGCCGGGCGTGGCAACACCGATGGCAACCGCTTTGAAAATCAGGGGGGAACCCTCTCCCTGATCGGCCGTGTTCCCCTGGCTGGCGACCTTAGTCTGTTCGGTGAGGCAGGTGGTTACTGGGCCCACACCGACGGACTGGGCACCAAGGATACCAAGGTCTCCTCCCTGTTTGGCGCCGGCCTGACCTATCAACTGACCGATGCGCTGGATCTGCAGGCCCGCTGGCGTTACATCGCTGATGTGGCAGACCTGCACAGCAGTGACTACCACACCAGCACCAAACCCAACCAGAACATGACCACGCTGGAGCTGGTCTACCACCCCTTCCGCTCCAGCTATGTCGAGCCGGTCGCGGTAGAGCGCCCCATTCCGGCGCCGGAACCCGTCATGGTCGACAAGACCTTCGAACTGAGCTCTGACGTGCTGTTTGCCTTTGGCAAGGCAGACCTGAAGGAAGAGGGCTTGCAGACCCTGGACAAGCTATACCAGGACCTGGCCAACGCCCGCCCCAAAGAAGGTGAAGCCATCGTGATCGGCTATACCGACCGCATCGGCTCGGCCAAGGTGAACCAGCGCCTCTCCGAGGCCCGCGCCCGGGCAGTGGCTGATTTCCTGGTCTCCCAGGGGCTGCCGGCCAGCAAAATCCGGGTTGAGGGACGTGGTGCAGATGACTCGCTCACCGGCACTCAGTGCGATGGCATCAAATCCAAAGCAAAACGCATTCAATGCCTGGCACCGGACCGTCGGGTAGAAGTACGACTGACCGGGATCAAGTCAGTACAAGCGTGATGATATCAAGGAAGCTATATCGGGCAGGGATGCCCACCTATTTCCAATATCAGCCCTGCTATATCTCCCCATGATATTTCAGTGTCGCTTATCGTTAATCACTCATGGTCTATCAGCGCGATCTGCTCACTCCCAATAATCCCTCCGCCCTTTTTCCGGCGATATCAACCCGGGCTCCCCACCCATTATCTGCGTCACGCTTTGCCTGACTGTTCTAAAAACCACCAGCAATGGCCTGCCAGACCCGATTTCAGGCGACCCAAGACCTGATGAAAGTAAAGCTCAACACATTGATTATTAACGGATAAAGCCGGAATTATCTGTAACTGGTCAAAGAGGGTTCCAGCTCGATACCATGTGCTGGCCAATCGGGGGAATCATTGTGCCGGGCGATATTTGCGGCCAGGAAACCAGGTGGTGCCAGTTTCTCATTTCATCCCTCTGAATATAAAAAATCTCGCCTGACCCGGCGTCAGCGCAGTTTTTTTAGACAGGTTGTCGATCATCACAACCATGTGGCAGGCAGTTCAGCCCAGGCCCCTTACAGACAGTGACGATATTGATATGAAACAACGCATTGCAATATTGATAATCAACTTGCTTGGTGCCTTTGCCATTCAGGCCGCCCCTGCCGGCGGCATCGATTTCAATACCGATTTGCTGGATGTAGCCGATCGCGAAAATATCGACTTCGAACAATTCACTCACGTCGGCTATATCGTTCCCGGCAAATATAGCATGCAGGTAAATATCAACGATCGTTCACTGGGCGAGCGCGAAATCACGGTGAAAAGTGATGCGGATGGCGCGTCCATAAGTTGTATTCCGAAAACACTGCTGGAAGAGTTCGGCCTCAAGGAGAGCGCCCTGCAAAAAGTATTGCAGGCAAATACCGACATGCAGTGCATCAATCTCGATGTGCTGGAAGGGAGCACGCTGCGTCCGGATATCAGCAGTTACACCCTCACCATCTCAATTCCGCAAACCAACCTGGAATATATAGACGACAACTGGGAACCCATCAGCCGCTGGGATAACGGCATCAACGGTTTTATGCTCGATTACGGCATCAACCTGCAACATGCGACCAGCTCCGAGCAGTGGGAGAATAATACCAACGCCAGTGCCTACGGCGTGCTGGGGGCCAACTATGGTGCCTGGCGCGTGCGGGCCGACTGGCAGGCGCAATATCAGAGCAATCGTGGCTGGCATACCCAGAAACCGCCTCAGGATGAGGACCAGCAGGATCAGGATGAACCTCAGGATCCCACCCATCCGAAACAGGTGAAAGAGACCCACCAGCATCACTCTGCCGACGTGACCCGGGTCTACGCCTATCGCCCGCTCCCCTCCCGCGAGGAGAAGCTGATGGTGGGAGAGCTGGATCTTGGCAACTCCATCTTCGACTCGTTCCGCTTCACCGGGCTCACGCTAGCCTCGGATGACAACATGCTCCCCCCCAACCTGCGTGGCTATGCCCCCGAAGTGGTCGGTATCGCCAAAACCAACGCCAAGGTGGTCATCAGCCAGGGGGGACGCGTTCTCTACGAGACCCAGGTCGCTGCCGGCCCCTTCCGAATCCAGGATCTCAACTCGGCCACCAGCGGCGAGCTGGACGTGCGGGTAGAGGAACAGGATGGCTCCTTGCAAACCTTCAAGGTCAATACCGCCGCCATCCCCTATCTGTCGCGCCCGGGCTCGGTACGCTACAAGTTTGCCAGCGGCAAGCCCTCCAACCTCGACCACAGCCTGGAAGGGCCGCTGTTTGTCAGCGGTGAAGCCTCCTGGGGGGTCAACAATGGCTGGTCCCTCTTCGGCGGCGCCCTGGTGAGCGACGGCTATGCCGCGCTAACTGTGGGTACGGGCCGGGACCTGCTGCAATTTGGTGCCATCTCGTTCGACATGACGGAGTCGCGGGCCGAATTGCCCGAGAAGGGCATCAAGCACGGTGGCTCCTATCGGGTCAACTACTCCAAGAGCTTCGACAAATACGACAGCCAGGTGGCGTTTGCCGGTTACCGCTTCTCGGAGCGCGACTTCATGACCATGAGCGACTACCTGAGCGCCAAAGACGAGAGCCAGGC
Source organism: Aeromonas sp. 602200 (assembly GCF_049173895.1). Taxonomy (NCBI): domain Bacteria; kingdom Pseudomonadati; phylum Pseudomonadota; class Gammaproteobacteria; order Aeromonadales; family Aeromonadaceae; genus Aeromonas; species Aeromonas sp. 602200. The sequence continues at coordinate 179,800 of NZ_JAAKSL010000005.1, read as the reverse complement.
CTACTACCAGGGGGGCTCGAAAGAGATGTACTCGGTCATTCTGAGCAAGCAGTTTCGCAACCAGAATATCGGCGCCTACTTCGACTACACCCACCAGTCCTACTGGCTGAAGCCGGACAGTGAACGCATCAGCCTGGCCCTCTCCCACCAGTTCGATGTGAAGGATTGGCGCGGCCTGGGGCTGACGGTGAACGCCTACCGCCAAACCCAGTGGGAAAACGCCGATACCGGTATGTACCTCTCCCTCTCGGTGCCGCTCGGCGGGGGCAGTCACCTCGGTTACAGCCTCTCGTCGCAAAACGACACCCTGACTCACAGCGCCAACTACTACAACACCCTGGACGAGCGCAACAACTACTCCCTCTCGGCCAGCACCTCGCCTCATGGGGAGAGCCTGAGCGGCTTCTACTCCCATACCGCCGACAAGGCGCAGCTGTCGGTCAATGCCAGCGAGCAGAACGGCGGCAAAAACCTGAGTGCGGGCCTCTCCGTGCAGGGGGGCATCACCGCCACCGCGCAGGGCACCGCCCTGCACCGGGTCGGCATGATGGGGGGCAGTCGCCTGCTGGTGGATGCCGATGGCGCCGAAGGGGTGCCGATCCATGCCGGCGGCCCCGTCACCACCACGGATCGCCACGGCAAGGCGGTGGTGGCCGATCTCACCAGCTACTACCGGCAGCGCACCAGCATAGATGTGGATCGGCTCGGCGACGAGGTCGAACCCATCGGCTCCCCCGTGGCCAGCCGCACCCTCACCGAAGGGGCCATCGGCTACCAGCACTTCGATGTGCTGGCGGGGGGCAAGCGGCTGCTCGCCTTCCGGCTCCAGAGCGGCAAGACGCCCCCCTTCGCCGCGGTGGTGGAGAACCGACAGCAGTTGCGACTGGGGATGCTGAGCGACGACGGCATGGCCTATCTGGCGGGGCTGCACGCCGGCGAGCCGATCTTCATCCGCTGGGGCGACCATGCCCACTGCCAGGCAGTGCTGCCAAACCCGCTGCCGGCAGAGGACGAGCTGCCCACCCTGAGCTGTCACTGAGACCCGTTTTACTGACCAACACGAGATCCGACGATGAAACTGATGCAACACGCCCTGCTGGCCTTCGCCCTGGTGGCCGCCCTGCCCACTCAGGCCGCCGTGGCCCTGGATCGCACCCGGGTGATCTACACCGGGGATAGCAAGTCCCAGAGCCTCAACATCCGCAACCACAACAAGGAGCTGCCCTATCTGGCCCAGGCCTGGATGGAAGATGCCATGGGCCGCAAGATTTCAAGCCCCTTCGTGGTGCTGCCCCCGGTGCAGCGGCTGGAGCCGGGCGCCGACAGCATGCTGAAAGTGCAGGCCACCCAGGCGAGCCACCTGCTGCCCCAGGATCGGGAGAGCCTGTTCTACTTCAACCTGCGGGAGATCCCGCCGCGCAGCGACAAACCCAACTCCCTGCAACTGGCGCTGCAGACCCGCATCAAGTTCTTCTACCGGCCGCAGTCGCTGGTGGTGGAGCCGGAGGCCCATGTCGCCCCCTGGCAGCAGCAGCTCAAGCTGACCCCGACCCAGGGGCACTACCGGGTAGAGAACCCCACCCCCTACTTCATCACCCTGGTCGATGCCGCCAGCAAGGCCGATGACGAAGGGCAGGCCGACTTCACCCCCCTGATGCTGGCCCCGTTCGGCCAGGGTGAGCTCAATCTCGGGGTCGCCCGGCTCGGCAACACGCCGACCCTCACCTATGTCGATGACTTCGGCGGGCGCCGCCCGCTCCACTTTCGCTGCACCGATCAGCACTGCAGCCTGACCAGCGCCGACAAAGCGGCCTGAAGGAGGTAACGATGAACCCCATGATCCACAAGGCCCGCGGCCTGCCGGCCCTGCTCTGCCTCGCCTGGCTGGGGCTGCTGCCGGCCCGCACCTGGGCTGACGGCTACGACTCGGTGCAGTTGACCATCACCGGCACCCTGGTCTCGGTGCCCTGCACCATCCCCCCGGCGGATGCGAACATCAGCCTGGATCTGGGTACCGTGGTCAACAAGGATCTGCTGCGGGACAAACGCTCCAAACCCAAGGGGTTTGTGCTGCACCTGGAAGAGTGCGATCCCTCGGTGGCCAAGGGGGTCAAGGTCACCTTCAGCGGCACCGCCTCCAGCGAGGACAAGAACCTGCTGAGCCTGGCCAAGGGCAGCGCCGCCGCCGGCATCGCCCTCGGCATAGTCCAGGGCAAGGATAGCCCCAAGGATCTGCCGCTGGGTCAGGCCAGCAGCAAGCAGACCCTGCAAACCGGCAAGAACCAGCTCGATTTCGGGGTCTACGTCGCGCTGCTGAAATCGGGGGAGAAAAAGCTCACCCCCGGCACCTTCAGCGCCCAGTCGACCCTCAAGCTGACCTATGAATAGCCGCTATCCCGAACTCGCACCGGCGCAGGCCTGGCAACTGGCCTATCAGTGGCTCTGCCAGCGGCGGCGCCACTACCCGGCCAACGCCGATATCTGGCACCTGCGCTTTCACTGGCCAGCGCGCTCGGCCACCCTGTTTGCCCGGGTGATGGCGGGACACTATCGGCTCAGCCCCATGCAGCTGCTGGGGGGCCACGCCATCTGGTCGGCAGAAGATGCGCTGGTGCTGAAATGGGTGGCGCTGCGGGTCGCCCCGCGGCTCCCCTGGCACCCGGCCTGCGAACATGGTCGCGGCATGGGGGTAGTGGCCTCCCGTCGCCGGCTGCACGACTTTTTGCAAGGGGCCGGGGGCAGCCACCCCTATGTGCTGCGCACCGATATTCGCGGCTACTACCAGCATATCGACCGGGCTCGGGTGCTCAGCCGGCTGGTGGCGCCGCTGCCTTGCCCCGTCTGCCGCGAGCTGATGCGCCAATACCTCTATTACAGCGTCGAGTGCGGCGGCGAGTTTCATACCCCCGGCGGGGGGATCAGCCGCGGCTGCGCGCTGAGCCCGCTGATCGGCGCCAGCCTGCTGTGGCATATCGATGCCGACTTTGCCGCCAGGGGGGAGCTCTATTACGCCCGCTATATGGACGACTTTATCGTGCTGGCCCGCACCCGCTGGCGCCTGCGCGATGCCGTGCGCCGTCTCAATGGCTATCTGGCCGCCGACGGCTTTAGCCAGCACCCCGCCAAGACCTGGATTGGCCGCCTGGATCGCGGCATCGACTGGCTGGGGGGCTGGTATACCACAGCGGGACGGGTCGGCATCGCCCCCAATGCCCTGCAACGCTATCGAACCAAGTCCCTGCGGCTTTATGAGCAGACCCTGCGTGCCGGCAACTCGGAAACTGAGTGCCAACGCAGGGTGCGGGGGTATTTTATGCCGTGGCGACGACCTGGTTCATTCGCCGACCACGTACCGAAACCAGCCCTACAAACGGCCCAAGGCAAAACCGACATGACCCACAAACCTAGGATCACGAAGAAGACGAAAGCATGGGGAGCGATAGCAGCAGCGGCCGCTTTCTCGTGCAGCACAGCTGCCCTCGCGGGCACCGTAATCGCTCCTGTAGCGTATATGTCAAGCCAATCCGGCCAAACCTCCTGCTCGTGGACTGGGATCGTGACCGCGCAGGCAGAGGAATTCGACAGCAGTGTGCTCATCCCGCTGGAAAACTACTCGTATTGGGCCCACGGTGCGAAAATGATGGGGACACAGGGAACCCCCCCTACCCCTGCCATGTGGTTGGCGACGGGTAATGACGCGGGGGGGGTACCCCCTGTCAAACTAACTGGATCGGGGGCCGACCGGCTCGCGCAGGTTAACAAGGCCGTGTTCGGCACACCTACTCCCAAGTTAGGTACAAAGACCGTATATCACGTTAACAAATTCATAGGGCTGTGCCCCACGTATCCAGACTTCGAGTGCTCTGATTTCATCCTAACTGATGACACAACACGGCGGGTGGTTCCAGGGGACTACGAACCGAACGTTTTTCCGCCCAACCACAGGTGCCGGAGGGTAGATCTCGGCGGGCCAACATGCGTCTTCACCGCTCCGAACCTGAACATCGATTTCGGTACGTTCGGGCCCGGTCCAACATCCGCTGGCGTCAACCTACCAATAAAGTGTTCCGGGTCCGCGGATTTCAATATCCGCCTCGCCACGGGTGGGTCGTCCGTGAGCAACAAGCAGGTGCGCATTGACCTGACCGTAGACGGGGGCACAATGCCGAAGGTCTATCACCCCAAGCAGGCCGGCACGGCGAACCTAGCCATAAAGGCGGTTGCGTCGCCCAACGAAGGTGCGACAGGCCAGTTCTCTATGGCAGCCACGATCCTGGTTGATGCCATGTGAACCGGCAGAATGGATTACGCGTTACTGGGGGCTCGGGGGGCGAGGGGCAAAATCTCGTCAATACAGGAAATTGGCACGCAGGCAGGAACATCGGCGACCCCCGCCCCTGACCTGAAGGCGGAGCTGATGTGTACAAGACTCTCCCATACGACAAACCTGATGGAAAACAATCCTGAACACGGCCGCCTGCCAAGATCTCATTTGGATATGCATCGGATCCCCATCCGGACGATGACCGGAGAAGAGTAGGTTCAGCAACAAGGTTAGAAGTGGCCGCTGCTAAGTTAGGATGTCAGTGGGGAGGTTACCACGGTCCCTACCGCCTGCCAGGTGGGCCACCAAACCCTCGGAAATACCAGCAACGGCGATGGGCGACTATCGTCTGCCTAACCCGCCGACCAGGTAACCGAAAAACCTTTTCGTCGTCCGGTGCAGAAACGCCCGAACAAGAGAAAAAGACCATGCAAGCGCCCCCCACCTGCAGTCGTCAGCTAAAAGCGAGCGAGACATGTGCCGTGGATAAGACTGTCGCCCAGCGGAACGGGATCTGGAACCTCCCGGTGTGTCTTCCAACCCGCTGTCCTGGCGGCGAACAGACGTAAGGCCCCCCTGCATACCAAAATAAGACTCTAAAACATTGATATAAAAGTGATTTAAAAGAAATTTTTCATAACTGGGAGCATGCGGCTACAGGGGGTAGCATGCCTTGGTCGACAGCACCGAGTGAGTCGGTTTGAACCAACAAAGGGCTCCCTTTCTCCTGACTGACCGGCCTGCTGTCGTTATGCATACTCTCAATGAAACGAAACAAGGTAAGCGATATGAAACCCATAAATTCCGCCCGCTGGGGCCTGTCGGCCCTCGCCCTCTCCCTCGCCCTGAGCACAGGTGCCGCCTTTGCCGAAGAAACCCCACCAACCACCGACACGCCGCCCGTGGATCAGGGGCACGGCACCGTCAGGTTTATCGGCGCCATTATCGACGCCCCCTGCTCCATCGCCCCGGAGAGCGTGGACCAGACCGTCCAGATGGGGGAGATCGCCAACGTGCTGCTGAACAAGCAGGGCGCCACGCCGCTGCGCCCGTTCGAGATCCACCTGGAAGACTGTGACTTCGCCACCGCCAGCGACGCCACCGTCACCTTCAACGGCATCCCGGCCGACACCGCCAAAAAGAGCCTAGCCCTTAACGGCGGCGGCTCCGGTGGCGCCATCTCCCTGGTCAACAAGCAAAGCGGGGAAGAGATCGTGCTCGGCACCCCGACCAAGGTGGCCAGCCTGGTCAATGGCGACAACCACCTGAAGTTTGGCGCCAAGGTGATCAGTACCGTGGCTCAAGGTGGCAAGGCGGTGCCGGGTGAGTTCGATGCCTCCGCCGACTTTATCATGACCTACCAGTAATCCTTCGCAGATAACCTGACTCCGCAACCAAGGCAAACGGAATTGCCTTGCCATTGGGCCTTATTCACCGGGCTCTGACCCGGAACGCCCTCCAACTCCACCCGAAGGCTGTGGCCACCCCTCCCTGTTCTGCCGGCGCTGTTCGCCTGTTCCCCTCTGCGCCATTACCCGCTATCCCATGCCGCACGCATAGGCCCCGTCACCCCACTGGCCCGGTATGCGCACACCAGCGACATCGAGTCGGGAACCGTCACCCTACCGCCACCCGGATGGCCTACCTCTGCCGACCGGGGTGCTCCGCCGAAGGGGTCCATCCATTCGCGCTCGGCGTCAACCCCCCTATCCGGGGAGTCCGGTATCTTCAGCGGCGGCGGAGTGCGGCTCCTGACTGCCGAGTGAATCCCCGGTTCGCACCGCTAAGCTGAGGCTATCCATCCGCAAGGCACCCTCCGGCCCCCTTACACCCGCATTATCCGCAGAGCCTGAGGCCCATCCCTGTTTGACCCTTCATCCCGCTCCCGCTCCCCTCCCTACCGCCAGGCCACGCCCGGCCTCAGGGCTATTGTGTTGCAGCATAGGGTCCAGCAACAAGCGCGAGCCGGCCGGCACTTCACTTAACCAGGGGGTTCAGGGCGGTGGCGAGGAGAGGGGGCATCAAGGCAAAAGCTGGTGGCACGGCAAGTGCTGAAGAAAGAAAAGGCTGGCACAAGCCAGCCTTGGTGGGATAAGTGACAGCGCAGCCCTTGCCGAGAGCCCGCCGGGGCATCCGGGCAGAGCGCTTATTCTGGCGCCCTGCGCGACAGCATCAGAAAACCGCCATGCACGGTGGAGGCATGCAGCACTTTTTGCGCCTCCAGGGTGTAACGCAAGTGCTCCTCTTCGCTGGTCATAATGCTCATGACAGCCGCCCGATAGGGGGTCAGCAGCTCCGACTCCAGCGCCTTGACGTGCACACTCTGCAGATGGGCTTTCATGACGTAATCGGGATAGCGGCCGTTGATCTCCGTCAGCCTGCCATCACGGGTTTTGAGGAGCGTCAGCTCTGCCATCTCCTCACCGGCTGGCGTCACCAACGAGACCTCCTGCACGAATTCGTGGATCGGCGCACCATACCCCTTGTGTCTGACCTGCATCGCCAATACGGGATGTTCTGTCCCATCACAAGGCGCATAGAAATTGACGTTGTTGTAATACCCCTCCCCCATGGGTGCCGGAAAATCACGGAAGGGGGGCACAGAGAGATGCTGTGCGATGCACCTTAGCTGAGGCTCCAGCGACGCATCATGCTGAACGAAATAGACCTTCTCCCACAGGGGCCGATCGCCTTCATAAGAGACCAGCGATATCAGGTGGTCGGCAATCATCATCCGGTATTCGCTCTCCGCCGACTGCGCAGAAGCCTTGTCAATCATCTCCAGAGTGGCGCTGGAAATCGGCGGATTGGCCCCATCCACGCGATAGATGATGCCGTGCCGGGTGGTTATCTTTTTGGTCAGATAGGGCAGGCTCTCTTCTTCCGCCAGCAGAAACCAGCCAGCCAGAACAAGCAGACCTAGCAGCCCAAGCAGCAACGAGACCATGATGCCACGCTTGCGGATAACCCTGCTGCGGTGCCATGCGGGTTGCAGCAAGGGGGGCTCGTCAAACAGATCGCGGCCTGTGTCCGTTTCATCAACCAGCTCTCCGACCAGCGCATCATGGGTGACAGTGTCGGGGGCGTCGTCAATGATCAGCTCCTCTTTCAGGATGGTCAGATCCATCATGTAACCCACTCTGGGCACGGTACGGATAGAGTCCATCACCCCCAGGGACTCCAGCTTGCGCCGGATCATCAGGATATTTTTATTCAGACCCGCGTCGCTGCTTTCACTGTTGTTCCACAATGCAGAGATAAACTCCTCTCTGGACATCACCTGCTGGGGGTGTTCACAGAAAAACTCCAGCAGTTGGCACTCTTTCTGGCTTAAATGTACTTCGCGGGTAGCATCTCCCCTTTCTTTGACCAGACAATAACGCGATGGAATAAAGGTGATGTCATCACCAATGTGATAATTTATTTCCAGCATGATGCTCATCAATCAGCAAACTTGAATGTGACTACCACCCCAAAAAGCAGGATTCATTAGCCACCCCTTTACATACCAGCCAACCGCTATATTCGAAATAGATCTCAAAAGCAAAATATATGTCCAATACAGCAACTATGACTACCAGTATATACACCAGCGTTTTTATGTACTTTATAGGTATATTTATGTAGTCCAGCTCATAGTTTTTCTTCGGCTTCCATCCCGATGATTCAGTTGGCTTAGGGAAAAGAACATCCACATCAGCCCTTTTACGAAACATTTCGCTACCTTTTGGCAATTAAATGGAGCGAAAATGTTAGCACTGAAAGCCCATGCGGTTAAATTACGATTAATTTCATAAAAATACCCTTAAAAACATAGAGATAAGAGCATCCATAACAACAAAGCCCCCATCCAGGGGGGGCTCGTGACCGTGATTTTATCTGATCAAGATGCAAATCTGAATGAACATTAAAGATGAATCATATCCGCTTGATTCACGTCAATTTTGTTTTCCATACCCTGTCCGGGATGGTCTCTCTCTTCCTCATTTAGTTAAAAAAAATGGCACTACCTGCCGGGAGTCATGGAGGTAGTGCCATAAAAGCCAGCCGCATATTAAGGCTGGAATACCTGCTGCACAACGCTACCGCTGGCAATCACCTTCTTGTTGCTGCTCTCGTAGGACCATGTCAGTGAATTCTGGCCTGCCCCTTCCCATACCAGCAGGTTGTTCGTCTCGTCATAGCTGCCGGGCGTCGCCCAGACAATCTCTGGTACCTCGTCTTGCGGAGTGCGCAAAACGATCTTGAGCCATTTCCCCTGCACCGTATCCGCCATCACCACATGTTGATTCTTCAATGACACACTGGTGTTGTCGTGCAGATAGGCCAGCGGCCGAGTGTTGCTGATGTAGTTGTCATCGGCAGTCAGCTTCGCCAGATAGCGCGGCCCATGCACTATCTTCTCGAGGTCATCCAGGCGACACCCCGACACATCCAGCTTCTGCAAAGCAGACAGGTTGGCCATGCCGGACCAATCCGCCATCTTGTTATTCGAAATATTCAGACCAACCAGGGTCGCAGGCATAAACTCCAGGGTGGAGATCTTGGCTGATGCCACCTCAAGCTGCTTGAGCTTGCTCATCTTTCCCAGCGGGGATAGGTCATCTATCGGGTTATCGCTGACGGACAAGGAGGTCAGATTCATCAGATCCGCAATCGGGCTCAGTGAATCAATCCCATTTCCCGAGATATCCAGCATGGTCAGCGTAGATATTCTGCCAAGTTGATGGATATCAGCGAGACGGTTGGCCGCTATTTTCAGCGTGGAGAGCGGCAGTTCACTGATTGCGGAAATATCACTGATATCGTTGTCCGTCACATCCAGTGAAACAAGATTGGTGGCAAACTGTAACCCGGTCAGGTTCTCGATATGTTTACCGACAGCATTGAGACTATCCAGCGCCAGCATATCCTGAGTCGTCACAGGATCTGCCTCAGCAATACCCAACGCAGATTTGACCGCGGCTTCCATATTCTTGTCAGGAAAATTGATAATCTCTGCATTGACTGCATCTGTCAGGAGTTGTTCATTATTTTCGGAAGGCTGCAACTGGATATATCCATTGCGATTATCGGCTTCATGTTCTGACACTGTGCCGGCAATGGCGGGGACAGACAGCGCCATTGAAATGGCAATTGCCAAGGTCGTGTTTTTCATTATTTACGTCTCTCGGTTTGTTGATTGCTATAAAACCCTACCGAAAATAGATTTCATGAAAAATAAAAAAATCGAGACATATTCATTATTGTGATCACCAACTGCTTATATTTTTAAATTACAAATAATTATAAATAATTTCGGCCAATACCATCCGTACATTTGCCAGATATTGGGTGAGCAAGGTTTATCACAGACCACAGGTTTCAGGTTGGTGTACATGAGCATATGTAATGACTCCTGGCGTAGCGCTCTACATCATTGGCAGCCAATAGCTCAATGAGCATAAGGGAGCCGCACAGATCGTCATGAGGCACGCTTTTTCCACCTATGCGAGATGAGGCCTCGCAACATCGCTGATTGGAAGGCTGCCAGAGCAACCTTGACAGACAACCTGCTGCAGCGGCTAACGGGATCTCGACCCAACCAAACTGATAGATGAAATAATCCCTGCCACCTCACGTCCATGACGCAGTGAAAACGACAACACAGCCCATTCCGCTGGCTGAGTTATCACCACCAGAGGAGAGGAAACGGCTCACTGGCCAAACGCTCTATGCCGGCCACCAGCAGAGAGCATTTTGACTGAGCGGGGTTTAGTGTGGGGTAAAAAAATAAAAAACACTTAACCAAAACAATTAAAAATATAATAATCAAACACTTATATGAATGCGGCGAGTCTTCCATCGAAGACCTCAACTGATCCTGCCTGCCCTCCGGCAGCGCCCGATGCAGACAGGCCGCAACTCACGGCGGCCTCTTTGCTTCTCTCACGCCTTTAGCCAGACCCGGCCTCTTGCTTGTCACTCAGCCTGACAGCCACCTCGCCATTCGCTTTTCAGCTCTCTGACCTTGATCACTGCTCCAGCAGCAGGCACTCATCGGCATCTTCGCTCAATTTGACCAGTCGACTGTGCACCAGCCCCAGCTTGGCCAGCAGGCCGATGGATCGCTCGTTACCCGGAGTGACGATGGCAACTACCTGCCCGATCCCCAACCGGCTTTTGCCATCGGCAAGAGCGGCCTGCGCCGCTTCAATGGCGTAGCCCTGACCGCGATATTGCGGCAGGAAGGCGTAACCGATATCGACCTGCTCCAGGGTATCGCGCTTGATCAGACCGCATATACCGAGGCTGGCACCGTCCTCTTTGCGCTCCACCAGATAGAGCCCGTGACCATAGCGGGCATAGCTGACTGCCGGCCCCTGCTGGATATACTCCTGCGCCTGTTCGAGGGTGCGAATGCCCCGATCACCGATGTAGCGATAGAAGTCACCGTCATTGAGCAGCTCAAGGATGAAGGGGGCGTCGGTGGCGATCATTTCGCGCAGGATCAGGCGGGAGGATGCAATCATGGCAAGGGCTCTCAAACGGAAAGTGAAGGGCAAAGAGTGCCCCGTCACTCCCGGGCTGGCAAGCCTGTGGCACCATCACTCATACAAAAGGGGCCGCAGTGCGACCCCTGACGAGATGGGAGAAACGGGCTCAGGCGGCCAGCAGTCCGGCATAGCCGTTGCCCTGCTCGCGCAGCGCAGTGAACTGGGCAGCGCAATCGGCCCAGCTCAGCCCCAACGCATCTGCCACCTTGTGGGGCCACTCAGGGGGCGCCTCTTCCCCCACATCGGACTGGGCCGCCAGCACAATGGCCAGATGGATCAACCCGGCCTCGGCGGAAAATACCTTGGCCAGCATGGGATTGTAGTGATACTCCACCGCATTGCTGATGGTATCGGGAAACTTCCAGTAACGAGCCATGGCCGCCCCGACCTGGGCATAGTTGAAGCCAACCACCAGCTCTTCTGCCTTGGCCCGCCCCTTGTGCAGCTCCAGATCGTGAATGTGGTGGACAGTGTTTTCAGGCAGCCCCACGTGCATCACCAGCCGGCCAAGATCGTGCAGCAGAGCGCAGGTAAAAACCTCATCTCCCTTCATCCCTTTCTTCACCGCCAGACGGCGGGCCAGTTCAGCCACGTTGAAGACGCAGCCCCAGAAATGTTTGAGATCAATGCCGGGCACGGCCTTGACCGATTCGGTGAGCCCGCAGGCCAGCACCATGTTGCGCACCATCGCCAGTCCAAGCCGCACCGCGGCTTCATTGACGGTGCCGATCTGACGACTGCTGCCGAATTTGGCCGAGTTGGCCAGCCGCAGCAACTTGGCGGAGATGACAGGGTCCTTGTTGATCAACTTGCTGATCTTCAGCAGATCCGGATCCTTTTCATTGAAGGTCTGGATCAAATCGCGCATCACTTCCGGGATCTGGGGCAGTAGCTTGGGCTCGGCCAGCAGGGAATCTATCGTGGGCATAGGCGTGTCCATCCATGTTATCTGTGTTCCAACCTGTTTGCCTTGGCAAACTCTTCCTAATTATGGGTAACAAATGGCCTCCTCATCGGATTGTTTATTCGCTGGCCATTCAAGGTGTTAGTCACATTCAGGCTATACTGGCCGCCACATTCACTGTTGCGGATATCCCATGAACGACACTCAGGAATTTTTTGACGAAGAGACGCTGCTGGAGATGGTGGAGAACCAGCTCAACGATGGTCACCCTCCCCATGTGAAGGCGACCCTGATGCGGCTGGTGATGAAGGGCACCCCGCGGGAAGAGGCGTTGCAATATATCGCCTGCGCCCTAGGGGCCGAGCTGATGGCGATGGAGGCCGATCAGGGCCCCTTCAATCTGACCCGCTACGGCGAATTCCTCGACAGCCTGCCCGAGATGCCGTGGGCTGACTGATAACCGGAGCTGACCAAGGCGCTACGCCTTTGCATGACTCCTTCAAAACAGAAGGGCGGGCGCCAATGGCCCCGCCCTTGTTGTATGGATCCGCTCCGGATCAGAACTGGGAGTTGATGACCACCTCTTCCCCCAGCGCCCCTGCCAACGGCAGTGGTCGATAGCTGGAGTTGGCGGCCCGCAGCAGCCGAATGCCGCGAATGCCGACCTCCTGCGCCGCCTTGATATCACCGTAGAAGAGCGCCATCGGCTTATCCTTGAGCCACTGCACCTTGGTGTTCTGCCCCGCTGGCCACCGGCGAAGATCACCGGATTGAGCTGGTCGGCCGGAATATTCATGGTCTGCTGCAGAGTCTGGCTCACGGTTTCGGTCTTGGTGGCCGAGCGACCGGTGACGAAATAGATGTGGTCACCACGCTTGAGATGCATGGCGATGAGCGCCTTGCCAACCTCTTTCGGTATGCTGAACGCATCCCAGCCGTTATTCATCTTCTCCCAGAAGGCGGAGTTCTTCAGATAGCTCTCGTCGTTGGGTGAGAACTCCTGCTTGCCGCGATAAAAACCCGGGCTGGAGAAGAGCAGGGTATCGTCGATATCAAACCCGACTGCCATCGGGGGCAGGCCATCCAGACTCTTGGCAATCTGCTCCACTGACACCCAGTGGATCGGCGCCTGCTGGGCCAGAGTGACGGTGGTGACACCGGCAGGGATAGGCTGAACGGTAGCGGCTTGACCCGCCACGGCAGGCTGAGAGAGGGCGGCAGCCAGCAAGGAGGCAAGCAGCGCCGGACGAGAGATGTGTTTCATAAGGCAGGTTGTCATCTTCAATCAAAAGAGGGGGCCAATAGTGCCCCCATCCCGCCCTTCAAATCTGTGAAAGCTCCTGCAAAAGGGAGCATTTGACGCCCGATAATTAATCCTAGATTGGCAGCAGATCGGTAAAGACAAAGCCGTCGCGCACCACTGTCTCGCCGACCCGAATGCCGAGCGGACGGGAGAACATGGGGCCATCATAGGCCAGGGTGTGAAACTCGCCGTTCTCGCCGCACGGATCGACCCCCGCCGGCAGCGCCGCCAGCAGTGCCTCGTCAAAATCGTGGCCACCCAAGCTGGCATCCAGCTTGTTCGGGTCGAGAACACTGATCCGCGCCTTCAACCCAGCGGCCACCATCTGCGACGCCAGTTCACGGGTATTGCTGCCCCACAGCGGGAACAGTGGTTCGATGCCGGTGCCTGCCAGCTGCTTTTCACGGTAGGCGCGCACATCCTCAAGGAACAAGTCGCCAAAGGCCATATGGCGGATCCCCTGTGCCACCACATCGGCGATAAAGCCGGTCATGATGCGGGCGTAATCCTCGTTGCTGCAGGGCCAGGGCAGATCGATGGTGATGAGGGGCAGCCCGACGCAGGCGGCCTGTTCGGTCAACAGCTGCTTGCGCACCCCGTGCATCGCCACCCGCTCGAATGCCTGATTGAGGGTGGTAAACAGCCCCACCACCTCGATGGCGGGATCCTGCCGCAACTGATGCAGAGCCCATGCGCAATCCTTGCCGCTGCTCCAGGAGAGCAGTACCCGTTTCTTTTCCATCATTCCTCCGCCAGCGGGGCACTCGGATTGCCCCAAAAAGATGCAAGACAGTGTTGCGAATTGCGCGATTTACACACAAGAGGCAGGCAGCATACTCTCGATCACCTGTATATACCCCTTGTCCGGGGTGACAATAACTAAAAAAACCGATGGGAAACATACGGATATGACCACGACCACACAACAACACGATCACGCCCGCCCCCTCAATCGACAGGATTACAAAACTCTGAGTCTGGCTGCCCTCGGCGGTGCGTTGGAGTTTTACGACTTCATCATCTTCGTCTTCTTCGCCGTGGTCATCGGCGAGCTGTTCTTCCCGGCCGACATTCCCGAGTGGCTGCGCCAGTTCCAGACCTTCGGCATCTTCGCCGCCGGTTATCTGGCCCGCCCGCTCGGCGGCATCATCATGGCCCACTTTGGCGATCTCATCGGTCGCAAGCGGATGTTCACCCTCAGCATCATCATGATGGCGCTGCCGACCCTGTTGATCGGTCTGCTGCCTACCTATGCGGTGCTCGGCATCGGCGCCCCCATCGCCCTGCTGGGACTGCGGATCCTGCAAGGCGCCGCCATCGGCGGTGAAGTGCCGGGCGCCTGGGTGTTTGTCGCCGAGCACGTTCCTGCCCGTCGGGTCGGGGTCGCCTGCGGCACGCTCACGGCGGGATTGACGGCCGGCATCCTGCTCGGCTCCCTCATCGCCACTGCGGTCAACAAGAGCCTGACCCCGGCCGAAGTGAGTGACTGGGGCTGGCGAGTGCCCTTCCTGCTGGGCGGTATCTTCGGCATCGTCGCCATGTACCTGCGTCGCTGGTTGCACGAGACCCCGGTCTTCGCCGAGATGAAGGCCAACAAGACCTTGGCTGACGAACTCCCCCTCAAGTCGGTACTGCGCAACCACAAGAGCAGCGTGGTGGTCTCCATGCTGCTCACCTGGCTGCTCTCCGCCGGTATCGTGGTGGTGATCCTGATGACCCCCACCTATCTGCAGAAGGTCTATGGCATCAGCCCGACTGACGCCCTGACCGCCAACTCGCTGGCGATCATTGCCCTGACCCTCGGCTGCATCGTCTATGGCCGACTGATCGACCTGCTGGGCAGCGGTCTCACCTTCATGTTCGGCTCCCTGCTGCTGGCGGGCTCCAGCTACGCCTTCTATCACGGTCTGGCGGCCGGTACGAGCCAGCTGGTACCGCTCTACATGCTGGCAGGCTTTGCGGTCGGGATTGTCGGCGCCGTGCCTTACGTGATGGTCAACGCCTTCCCGCCGGTGGTGCGCTTCTCAGGTCTGTCGTTCTCCTACAACGTGGCCTACGCCATCTTCGGCGGCCTCACCCCGATGGCGGTGACCCTCTGGATGAAGAGCGACATGCTGGCCCCCTCCCACTATGTGGTAAGCCTGTCGGTGCTGGGTTTTGCCATCGGCCTCTGGCTCTGGTTCCAGCAACGGGCCATCCGGCAACAGAAAGCGCCGCAAGCGGCCTGAACCGAACATCAAGCCCCGGTATCTGCCGGGGCTTTTTTGTACTGCTTATGTTCAGTTTCGCCAGCATAAGATAGCCTCCCTCTTGAGTCAGGTGACCACCTGGATCAAGGTATTCCCATTCATCCCTGCTACCCGAGGCTCAACATGTTCTTTCAGGTCGTATTTCTCGCCTTGCTGGCGCTGCTGCCCATGGTCAATCCCCCCACCACAGCCACCCTGTTGCTGGGGCTGAGCAAGGGGATGTCGCGCGAACACGTGCGCCGTCAGGTCAATATGGCGGCCATCTATCTGTTCTGCACCCTCTGCATCACCTTCTTTATCGGATCTTCGATTCTGGATCTGTTCGGGATCTCCATCCCGGGTTTGCGCCTGGCCGGGGGGCTCATCATCGGCTTTATCGGCTTTCGCATGCTGTTCCCCGCCCCCAGCCAGCAGAGCGGGGTCGATATCAACCAGAGCATCGCCTTCGTACCACTCACCATGCCCAGCATGTGCGGGCCGGGCACCATGGCGCTGGTAATAAGCGGGGCAGCCCAGATTGCCGAGCTGCCTGACGAGTACAACCGCCTCACTATCTATGGCGCCATGGTCACTGCATTTGCCCTGATGAGCCTGATCAGCTGGGGAGTATTGAAGCTGGCGGATCCGGTCTGCAAGATCCTTGGCGCCACCGGCATCGATGCCATGACCCGCATCATGGGCTTCCTGCTGGTCTGCATGGGTATGCAGTTTTGCATCAACGGCATCAAGGAAGTGGCACAGGATCCGGTCTTCCACGGCGGCCAGACCATGCAAACCGCACCGGCGCTACCGCAGGCTTCCGGCACGTTTGATCAGTTGCCGCAAAAGCCCGCCAGCTCTGATTGAAAACGGTATCAAAAAGTCCCTGACGATCTGCACTGATCTTGTTCCTGATCATGTTACTGACACAAAAATGGGTTAGTTTGTTTTTTATACAGACTTTATTCAGACGGACGCTGATAGGTTTGTTGATGAATACCCACTCAACTTCAGGAGAGTATGCAGATGGACAAGATGCTGACCGAAATAGGGAGCCATAGCCTGTTTCACGAGTACCTGAACGTGGTTGGGATTGCGAGCCCATCCCTCGCCAAGATTGAGCAACACTGGGAATATAAAAAGCGGGAGCAGCTGGTCGCCAAAATCCAGATCGATAAGCAGGGCAATGCCCGTTACTTCATCGATGCTCGCGCCATATCCATCAACTGATACCGAATAACCAGCCAGCCCCGGTCCACTGACCGGGGCTTTTTGTAATCTGAGCTCCCATACTCCCCGACCCGCTGCATCGCTGTTGTTGCACGAAAAGCCTGTCTGTTTTTTGTACAGCACTCATTCAGCTCGACATGGCTATCTTGTATCTGCCCCCCTTGTTCCAGAAGAGTGCCCATATGACCAAGATGCTGACCGAAATCGGCAGTCATAGCCTGTTTCACGAATACCTGAATGTGCTCGGCATAGCCAATCCAGCCCTTGCCAACATAGAACAACTGTGGGAACACCGGCAGCAAGAGAGGCTGCTCGCCAAAATCCAGATCGACAAACAGGGCAAGGCCCGTTACTTCATCGACGCCCGCGCCATCTCGGTCAATTAACACCGATGATTCTGCAAGCCCCGGCCTACTGACCGGGGCTTTTTGTTGCATTCCCATCAAGCAGGCTAGCCAATCCCCCTGTCACCCCCTCTTCTCTCCATACTCCTCTAATGGAATTTTATCTCCTTTAAAAACAAAATAACTGGAATAATTAATTATGCGATGCTGATCTCATAATAAAAATCAAAAATCGTTCATGATGGCCAACATCAAAAAAGATGATTTACGCCGGGAATGGCGACGACCTGAAGTAGAGGAAGCGATGACCATTGACCTATCAAGCATGATTACCGAAACCCGCAATCCAGCCAGCATCGAGATCGATCAGCTCCCGACGCTGGATATGCTGCGGATCATCAATCAAGAAGATCAACACGTTGCAGTGGCTGTAGGCCGACTGCTGCCCGAGATCGCCAAGGCGGTCGATGCTATTGCTGCGGCATTTGGCAAAGGCGGCCGCTTGATCTACATCGGGGCAGGCACCTCCGGGCGCCTCGGCATTCTGGATGCCAGCGAATGCCCACCCACCTACGGTGTCTCTGCCGAACGGGTCATCGGCCTGATTGCCGGGGGCCACAAGGCCATACTGCAGGCGGTGGAGAATGCCGAAGACGATGCAGAACTCGGTGCCAACGATCTTAAAAACATCCACTTCAGTGCCAACGATGTACTGGTGGGTATCGCAGCCAGCGGGCGAACCCCCTATGTGCTGGGCGCCATGCAGTATGCCAGGAGCCTGGGTGCCACAGTGTGCAGCATCAGCTGCAACCCGGGCAGCCCGCTCGCCAAAGCGGCCGACATAAGCATGGTCGCCGTGGTCGGACCCGAGATAGTGACCGGCTCCTCCCGCATGAAAGCGGGCACAGCCCAGAAGCTGATCCTCAATATGCTCTCGACCGGTGCCATGATCCGCACCGGCAAGGTCTACGGCAATCTGATGGTAGATGTGGAGGCGACCAACGCCAAACTGGTGGAACGCCAGAAGCGCATCGTCATGGAAGCAACCGAATGTGACCGTGGCACGGCCGAGCAGGCTCTTGCCGCCGCGGATAGCCACTGCAAGACCGCCATCGTAATGATCCTGGCCAATATCTCCGCCAGCGAAGCACGAGAGCGGCTGAAAAGCAGCGGCGGCTTTATCAGCAAATGCACAGATTAATCGGCCGACCGCACATTGGCCGCGCCAGCAATGGCGACAGGATAACAACATAAGCGGGGGCATCCGCCCCCTCACATCAGACTGACCGGGTTCTTTATGGCAAAAATAACTGATTCCATGATTGGCCAGATCATCCAGGCCATCGGCGGCCGGGATAACATCACCAACTGTGGCCACTGCATGACCCGCTTGCGGCTGAGCCTGGCGGACAGCCTGCATGCCGATCGCGATACTATCAAACGGATCGCCGGGGTGATGGGGGTGATTGAAAGCGACAACCAGTTCCAGATCGTGCTTGGTCCGGGCAAAGCCCAGACCGCCTGCGAAATGATGAACGGTATGCTGAGTACGGACGCTGGCATCCTCACCGCCCCCCGCCCGCAACCTGCGGATCTTGGCGACATCGCCGCCGCCAACAAGCAGGCGCTGAAGCAGAAGCAGAGCAGTGCGGCGCACCGCTTCCTGGCCAAGTTTGCCACCATTTTCACTCCGCTGATCCCCGGTTTTATCGCTGCGGGTCTGCTGCTCGGCTGTGCCACCCTGATCGAACAGACCCTGTTGCTGGAAGGACAGCAGACAGGGGGCATGCTGGCCGAATTCGTCGGCTACATGAAGCTCTTCAGCAAGGGACTGTTCAGCTTCCTCAGCATCCTGATCGGCTACAACGCCCAGAAGGCGTTTGGTGGCTCCGGCGTCAACGGTGCCATCATCGCCTCTCTGTTTGTCATGGGTTATGACCCTCAGGCCAGCAGCGGCATCTACTCCGGTATCACCGACTTCTTCGGCCATCAGATCGATCCCCGCGGCAACATCATCGGCGTGCTGATCGCCTGCATCATAGGCGCCTCGGTTGAGCGCCAGGTTCGCCGCTACATGCCGGACAGTCTGGATATGATCCTCACTTCCTGCATCACCCTGCTGATCATGGGAGCCGTCACCTTTATCCTGATCATGCCCCTCGGCGTGCAGCTCTATAACGGCATGTCCTGGCTCTTCATCAACCTCAATGGCAACCCGTTCGGTACCGCTATTCTGGCTGGCCTGTTCCTCATCTCGGTGATGTTTGGCATCCACCAGGGGTTCGTTCCCGTCTACTTTGCGCTGATGGATGCCCAGGGCTTCAACTCCCTGTTTCCTATCCTGGCGCTGGCCGGTGCCGGACAGGTAGGGGCTGCGCTGGCGCTCTACAGCCGGGCAGGCAAGGATTCCCTACTGCGCACTCAGGTGAAGGGCACCATCATTCCGGGCATTCTGGGGGTCGGTGAGCCGCTCATCTACGGCGTCACCCTGCCGCGGATCAAACCCTTTATCACGGCCTGCTGCGGTGGTTCGCTGGGGGGCTTCGTGGTTGGCCTGATCTCCTGGCTGGGTCTGCCGGTCGGCCTCAACACCGTCTTTGGCCCCTCCGGTATCGTCGCCCTGCCGCTGATGACCTCCGCCCAGGGGATCTTCCCCGGCATGATGGTCTATGCGGTCGGCCTCGCCGTTGCCTACCTCGGCGGCTACCTCTTCACCCTGATGTTCGGCTGCAAGAACGTCGATCTGAGTTAATCCCTCCTCCGGATTTCTAGCCAAGGTCTGGCCCCGAGCAATCGGGGTCATGGCCGAACTCATCCCGGCTCTGGCACAGAGCCCGTACAGGAACGATAAAAAATGAAAAAATCCATGCTTGCTCTGGTTCTTCCCGCACTGCTCGGCACAGGTTCCGCTCATGCGGCCGTCATCTATCAGGCTGACGATGGCTCCAACGTCGACCTCTACGGCCGTCTTGGCTTCAATATTTCCGACAAGAAGAGCGGCAATGATCAGGGTGACTTCGATGGCCGTATCGGCTTTACCGCCCGTCAGACCGTCAATGACGATGTCGCAGTGATCGGCATGGCGCAATATCAGGTCAATGCAGCCGAATACGCCAACAACGTGCAGAAGAACAGCAGCGATCTCACCGCCCGTTACGTCTGGGCAGGGATTGATGGTGGTCAGTGGGGCAAGGTGACCGGCGGGCGCGTCTCTTCCGGCCTCATCATGTTCACCGATATCGGCGATGTGTTTGCCGCCTCCGACGTCTCCATGGCCCGTCAGGCCAACAAGGTGGACTCCACCGCCGTGCAGGTGTTCCGTCAGGATGGCACCCTGCAGTACCAGAACACCCTCGGCAATCTGGATCTCTCGCTCGCCTACATCCTTGGTAACGGTACCTCGGATCTTGATTACGGCTACAACAGCGCCCTGCGCTACACCTTCGATCTGGGCAATGCAGGTAAACTGGCTCCAGTCGTGGCGTATCAGCAGACCAAAGCCGCCCAGAGCAGTGGCAGCAAGGTCGATCCCAATGCCGATGAGTATCGCTTCGCCGGGATCGGTACCCGCTACTATCTCGGCCCTCTGATGTTGGGTGCCCTCTATAGCAAGGATCAGGTGACCTATCGCGATGGCCGTGCCGACAGTGAAGACAAGGTGTGGGAACTGACCGCGGTGTATGACATCAACCAGAAGTGGGCGGCCCGCGCAGGCTATCGTCACCTCGTCAACGAGGGTGGCGACCAGATGGCTCTGCGCGATACTACGCTGGAGCTGCAATACAAGCTCACCCCGCGATCTTCCCTCTACAGCGCCTATGTGATCCGCAATGGTGAAGATGGTCTGGCTGGTAG
Source organism: Aeromonas sp. 602200 (assembly GCF_049173895.1). Taxonomy (NCBI): domain Bacteria; kingdom Pseudomonadati; phylum Pseudomonadota; class Gammaproteobacteria; order Aeromonadales; family Aeromonadaceae; genus Aeromonas; species Aeromonas sp. 602200. The sequence goes on along the minus strand of NZ_JAAKSL010000005.1, from coordinate 159,076 downwards.
CACCATCACCAGCTTTGGTGGCAGCAGCAACAGCGAGAGCTTCTACCACCTCGGCCTGCGCTACGAATTCTGATCTGGTTGCCGGCCTGCGGGCCGGCTCCTTCATGGAGTCTTATGATGGCACGATCCTCCCTGCTCTCTCCCCTACTATTATCCCCCCTGTTTGCCCTGCTGCTCAGTGTACCGGCCACGGCCGCCCGACTGGAGCTGGCCGATACCCTCACCCTGCTCGCCTCGCCACAGGGCAAACCCTCGGCCTTCACCCGGATCATTGAGCTCCCGGCGGGAGAGTCCCGACTGCTGGTCCGCTTTGACAGCCCAAGTGACCCTCGCTCCACCAACGAGAGCCAGGGACGCGTGACCTCGGCTCCTCTGCTGCTCACCCTTACAGCACCATCACAAGGGACGCTGCAACTGACCACCCCGGTGCTGACCAGATCCTCGGCTATCCGCCAGTTTGCCGCCAGCCCGGCCCTGCTGCTGAGTGACGACAAGGGCACCTCACAACCGCTGGCACTACAAGCCCTGCCACGCAACCAGGATGGTCTGGGCACCGATTACCAGGCCCTGCTGGCGAGCCATACACCAACAGCAAGTCCGCCCCCCATTTTCGCAACACAAGCCGCAACTACCATTCATACCGCTTCGGCACTTACGCCGGAGCAGGCGGATGCCACCCTGCGGGAACTCTATCTGGCGGCCGATGCCAAGCGGCGTAAAGCCTTTATCCGCTGGGCCCTTGACCTCTAGCAGACAACAAAAAACCACCTGTTCAGGTGGTTTTTTGTTGTACGGATGATACAGAGGCAGAGCCGACCTCACTCCTTGTTGAGTCGGTCGATGGCATCCCGGGTACCGTCAATCAGGGCCCAGGCTCGCTCGTCTCTGCGCTGCACCAGGCCGAGGAACAGGATGTCGGTAATGGTGTTCTGGGCGGTACGGGAGGAGATGGAAGAGATACGCAACTCGTTCTCCTCCGCCACCGTATCCAGCACCATGTCGGCCATCTGGCGCAACTGGGTTTGCCGGAACGAAGTCACGGCAATCAGGGTGGCACCATTGCGCTTGGCCAGCTCGGCCGCCGCCAGCACATCACGGCTGGCGCCAGAATAGGAGATGACCAGTTGCACATCACCCGGCCCCAGGGTCTGGGCGATGGAGATCTGCACATGGCTATCCTGGGCAAACAGGGTAGTTACGCCGATCTTGAGCAACTTGTACCAGAGATCCTTGGCAGTCAGTGCCGAACCGCCAATCCCCACCAGCTGCACCCGCCCGGCGCCATCTATGGTATCGAGTACCTGCTTCAGCAGAGCACTGTCGAGGGCCTGAGTGGTCTCGACGATGGAGTTGATCTTCTCCTGCGCCAGCTTCTTGGCCATGGTCTCCAGATCATCGTCCCGCCCGATGCCATTGTAGAGATCACCGACATTGTCGGTCTTGATGGCATGCTTGCGCCCCAGATCCTCGCTAACCGCCAGCTTGAAGGCGGTGAAGCCCTTGAACCCGATCTTCTGGGTGAACTTCACTATGCTCGACTGGCTCACCTCCGCCTGCTGGGCCAGCTCCTGGGAGGAGAAGCGAGTCACCTGCTCCGGGCAGGAGAGGATGTAATCGGCAATCTTGAGCTCGCTAGGAGAGAGCTGGCTCCGGATATTGGATATTTTCGACAGGGTAAGCATGATTTCTCTCTGTTCTTGTGCTGCGTCGAGGCTTACTGGGTGCCACCCACGGTGAGCTGATCCAGTTTAAGGGTGGGTTGGCCGACACCGACCGGCACGCTCTGCCCCTCCTTGCCGCAGATGCCGACCCCGCGATCCAGCGCCAAGTCGCTCCCCACCATGGAGACCAGGCTCATCGCCTCGGGGCCGTTGCCGATCAGGGTCGCGCCCTTGATGGGGGCAGTGATCTTGCCATCCTCGATGAGGTAGGCCTCGGAGGCGGAGAAGACAAACTTGCCGGAGGTGATGTCCACCTGACCGCCACCGAAGTTGGGGGCATAAATGCCCTTCTTCACCGAGGCGATGATCTCGGCAGGATCATACTGGCCCGCCAGCATGTAGGTGTTGGTCATGCGCGGCATCGGCATGGCAGCGTAGGATTCGCGGCGGCCGTTGCCGGTGAGCGGCACTCCCATAAGACGGGCGTTCTGCTTGTCCTGCAGATAGCCCTTGAGGATGCCGTTCTCGATCAGCACGTTGTAGCCCCCCGGCGTCCCCTCGTCATCGATGGAGACTGAGCCGCGCCGACCCGGCAGGGTGCCGTCATCGACGATGGTGCAGTGTTTGGAGGCCACCTGCTCGCCGATGCGGCCGGCAAACGCGGAAGATCCCTTGCGGTTGAAATCCCCCTCCAGACCATGACCCACCGCCTCGTGCAGCAGCACGCCAGGCCAGCCGGAGCCCAGCACCACCGGCATGGTGCCGGCTGGCGCGTCGATGGCTTCCAGATTGACCAGCGCCTGACGCACCGCTTCACGCACATAGCCAAAGGCGCGGCTCTCCAGCCCGTCCAGTTCGAGGAACCAGTCGTAACCAAAGCGGCCGCCGCCACCGGCACTGCCACGTTCGCGGCGATCGCCCTTCTCGGCGATCACGGTCACCGACAACCGCACCAGCGGACGCACATCGGCGGCCAGGGTGCCGTCGGTCGCAGCCACCAGCACCTCTTCGTAGACACCGCTGATGGAGGCCATCACCTGATTGATGGCAGGATCCAGACTTCTGGCGAACTTGTCCATCTGCTCCAGCAGGGCGATCTTCTGATGCTTGTCGAGGGTCTGCAGCGGATCCATGGCCGGATAGAGCAGGTTCGCTTCGGTACGGGCCCACGCCTTCACCTTGCCGTGAGCACCTGCTGCGGCGATGCCTCGAGCGGCAGTCACCGACTGTTGCAGCGCCAGCAGGCTCAGCTCGTCCGAGTAGGCGAAACCGGTCTTCTCGCCGCTGACGGCGCGCACCCCGACCCCTTGATCGATGTTGTAGCTGCCATCCTTGACGATGCCATCTTCCAACATCCAGGACTCGTGCCAGCTGCGCTGGAAATAGAGATCGCCGAACTCCACCTGATGGCTCATCAAGCTGCCGAGCAGCTGCTGCAGGCGCCCTTCATCGAGGTCGTTCGGGGCCAACAGGGAGGCACTAACCTGGCTCAATAGACTCAATCTTCTTCTCCACTCTCGTAACGAGCTGTTTTAAATCGTCTTGCCGACGGGTTGGCAACAAGCCACACCATCACAACAAACGGGCATGCTCCAGCACGGGCAAACGGCTGCGTTTCAATTTTTCACCACACCATCAGAACAAACGGGCGTGTTGCAGCACTGGCATGGTGCGTTTCAATTCGTCGATAAGCCCGGGCTCCATCTGCGCCAGCACTGTGCCGCGCCCGGACTCTTTGCTCGCCAGCACCCGGCCCCAAGGATCGATCACCATGCTGTGGCCCCAGGTCTGACGCCCTGTCTCGTGGGTACCACCCTGATTGGCAGCCACCACGTAACACTGGTTTTCGATGGCGCGAGCCCGCAGCAGCGGCTCCCAGTGCGCCTCGCCGGTCACGGCGGTAAAGGCGGCAGGCACCAGCAGCACGCGAGCTCCAGCACGGGCCAACTGACGGTAGAGCTCGGGAAAGCGCAAATCATAACAGATCGAGAGGCCGAGGGGACCAAACGGGGAGTCCACCAGCACAGGTGCATCCCCCGGGCTGAAGGTCTCCGACTCCCGATAGCGGCCGTGATTGTCCGCCACATCCACGTCGAACAGGTGGATCTTGTGGTAGTGGCCCCTGAGCTCACCGCTTGGGTCAAACACCAGCGAGCTTGTGTGGATATGGTCGGAACCTTCGATGGTGGTCGGCACAGCCCCGGCCACCAGCCAGATGCCGTAATCTCGGGCCCATTCGGCCAGCTGCTGCTGGATTGGGCCCTCACCTATGGTCTCGGCCCCATCCAGATAACCCTGCCGCTCGCCAAACAGGGCAAAGTTCTCCGGCAACAGCACCAGCAGCGGCCGCTCTTTGGGCAAGGCGGCCAGCTCGGCGGCGATCTGCTCCCGGTTATCCTGCCAGTGACGGCCAGATACCAGCTGTATTGCGACTAACCACATGACTCTCTCCTTGTCGCTTGGGCCATCAGATGGTGACAGCATCACCCGCCTGCAGGGTGTAATCCAGCACTATGATGCGCGCCAGCACCGGGCGAAAGATGGCCTTGAGGGCAGCGTGATCCGGATGGGGCATATAGCGCTGGCGGGCAGCCTCGTCGGCAAAGGTCATCAGCACGCTGTGGGTAAAACCGTCATCCCTCCCCTCCGGGCTGTCATTCTCACCCCACTCCACAGCAGTCACACCGCTGACCTGATGCGGAATGGCGAGAAAGGCGGTACGCACCGCATCTATCTGGGCAGGCTTGGTGTCCGGCTTGAAGGCGATCAGCAGGATATGTCGGATCATGGCTCACTCCTTGTGATGGTGCCGGGCCGCTCGTTCAGCGCTGAGCAGGCCCCGCGTGTTTGGGGCTCAGCAGGAAAGGGGTCACCTCTTGCGTTGGCAGGCTGGGAGCAACGGCGTCGACCGCCTCTTTCTGCTGCTGGTTGAGCTTGATGCGTGCGCGATCGCGCCCCGCCTCAATCAGCTTGGGTGCGTCGAGCGGGCCCGAGATACGAAAGTCGATGCGGGTCACCACATCCACCACCGGCTCCAGCAATTTGGAGAGGGCCAGCACATAGAGACCCGTGATCGGCGTGATGGAGAAGGCCGCCACCACCGGCAGGGTGCCACCCAGGTTCGGGGAAAAGCTCAGCTCGTAGTCGAGCCGCCAGCGCACCAAATCGGCGATCCCCTCGCCGCGCAGATTGCCTGCAGCCCCCTTCATATAGAAATCATTGTTGCTGACCTGCCCCTGCTTGATGGTGGCAGAAGCAGACATGGATTCGAAGTAGAAACCCTTGTCGAACACATCGCGAAAATCGAGCCGCAGCTTGCGCAGCAGGGAGTCGAGACTGAGCAGGGAGAGCAGCCGTGCGCCCTTGTCGTTGACCTCCCGCAGGGTGCCCCCCTCCAGCTGATAGTTGGCACTCCCCCCCAGAGTCGGCAGACTCGGGCGGTAGGGCACATCCTGCCAGTTGAGATCAAAGGCGAGGGAGCCGGGGGCATCACCGATGGGCGAGGTGTAGCCGAGCCGCTTGAGCAGCAGCTCGCTGTTGTTGCTGGTCAGCTTGCCACGGGCCCGCGTCTCCATCCGGTTGCCATCGGCCAGCCAGTCGACGCTGCCGGCAAGCTGACTGCCTGCCAACCGCATATCCAGCCCCTTGAGAGTCACCTTGTTGGCGCCCGGCAGCAGCTCGCCTTTCACTTCGCCAAGCGGCAACTCGCCAAAGCGGCAATCGACACAGCTGAATGTCAGCCAGGGGATCGAAGCCATGATGGCGTTATCCTGCTTCGCATCGGGATCCGGGCTGAGATCCGAACTCTTGCCGGACCAGTAGATGCGGGCAAACTTGGCATCCACCGGACGGTTGGCCACTGCGGGCAGGCGGATCACCCCCATCACATCGGGGCTATCGATCATCACTTCGGTCGCCTGATTGGTCGGCCCCACGGTGAAACGCGCCGCCTTGAGGGTGGCACTGCCGATATAGGCACGGGCCAGCTGCCCATCCACCCACCACTCCTGTGGCAGGAAGGCAGGGCCGACTACCGCATTACCGGTCTGGTTCTGCGCTGGCAGCCATTGCTTGAGTCGCGTCAGCCAGCCGCCCACATCGGCCTCCTGCTGGTTGATGGCAAGCAGCATGGGGGCATCGCGCATTACCCGGGCACCCGGTTGGCCTATATCAACCCGCACCCGACTGAGATAAGGCACCCCCTCGCCGTAGACCAGCCGGGTCTGCATATCCACATCAGCCCCCAGCACGGCGCGAATGTCGGCGCTGCCATCCCGGCCACGGGCGATCACCTTGAGCGGCAGCCGGCTGGCGCTGCTCTTGGCCAGCGGCAGCGGCAGATCCAGCCCCATCCCCTGCAGGTTGGAGTCGAGCGCCAGCTGGAAGCTGAACGGCTTGCTCTCGGGCAAGATCAACTCGAGCTTGCCGCCCCAGTTGCTGCGGCCGTTGAGGATACCGTACGAAGAGATGGCGGCGGGTTGGCGGCGGCTATCCCATTGCCCCTTGAAATCGAGGTCGACCTGATAGTGATCCGGATGCTGGCGCCCCTGATAGTCGAGGGTCAGCGGCTGGTTCCACAGGCTCGCCTTGAGGTTGCTGAAACGGGTCTGCTGGTTGTCATACTCGAGGCGCCCCTGCACCTTCTCCAGCGGCAGATCCAGACTGGCGACCCGCACCTTGTTGTTGCTGAAGGTGGCATCGCCACTCGCCTTCACCTCGCTCTCGCCATCGAGAGGAATATCGAGCTTGACCGATCCTGCCATCGGGCCACGGATCTCGATCTCCCGCAGCGCCTGTCCCACCGAACTGCCCAGCGGGGAGTCCTGCAGGTAGTCGCTGATGGCCTTACCCTCCCCCTGCACCTTGGCATCCACATAGAGGTGGGCGCCTGGGGAGAGATCCGGGATCCAGGCATGCACCGAGTCGGAGCTCGCCTTGCCAAGTCGGGTGGAGCGGCTGCGCATATCGAGGCCGGCATTCTGGAACAAGAGATCGATCTGCAGGTCGGTGAGCGGTTGCCAACCAGGGAAGAACTCGTAGGTGGCCCGCTCCAGCGGCACCGCCACCTGGAAGATGCCATCACCTTTCTCATAAGGGAAATCCCGAAACTCCCCATACCAGAGCAGGTCGGCCCCCTTGGCCTTGCCCCCCTTGATGGCGCCGCTCAGGTAATCCACCAGCCCCTTGTCCATCGCCTGCAGCGGGAAGTAGCGATCCGCATGGCCCGCATTCTTCACATCGATGCGACCGGTCAGGGCGAGGAAAGGGTGCTCGAACAGATCGAGGCGGAAACGGCTGGACAGGGTCAGATCCGGGTTATCCAGCGCGATATCCTGCCCGTACAGCACCCAGCCCTGTTCCTCGCGCCACCAGTCGAGGCGGGCCGAGAAGTTGTCGACCGGGATCGGCATCTTGAAGTGACGGGCGGGATCCACTTTGTCGTTTGCCAGCGCCACTCTGGCGCTGCCCCCCTTGGGGGTGAGCCAGAATTCACCGTTGAGATCCTGCATCCCGGGCACGTCGTGCCAGGCATTGAGGCTCACATTGACGATCTCGCCGCTGAGGGATATATCCTGCCACCCGGCATCCGCCTGCAGGGTCAAATCTGTCAGCTTGCCCTTGGGTTTGGTCTGCTTGAGCAGCTCGCTCTGGGCAGGATAAATCGCGGAGACCAGCTGGCTCAGCTGGGCAAGCTGGTCGAGATCGATCTGCGGCACATAGCCCTGCACCCGCTCACCGATCCGCTCCAGCTGCAACCGGCTGTGCAGCCAGGGTTTACCATCCAGCTTGAAGGTGACGCCATGGCTGGCCAGTTGCCAGTTTTCACCATCGCGGCGTAGCTGAACCTTGCCGCCATCGAGGCCGAAACGGTGCATCTCCCCTTTCTTGGGATCCTTCCAGATCAGGTAGTTGTTGCCAAAGGCTAGTAGGGTATTGCCCAGCTTGCCGCTGTCAAACTCGCTCCAGAGCTGGAAATCGAGCTGCCCGGCCACCTTGGGTTCACCAGCATGGATCCTGGCGAGGGTCGGGGTAATATCGAGCTGGCGGGCACCCAGATAGAGCTGCCCCTTGAGGCGATCGAGCCGATCTTGTGGCGTATCTACATCGAGTATCAGGTCCAGGGTGCTCTCGCCTACCCCGTTGATGAGATAGGCCTTACCGACCCCCTGATGGCGCTTGCCACGATTCTGCCAGCGCAGTTGGGCAATATCGAGTGCTCGCATGTCGCCCAGTGCGGTGGTGACATTGAGCCGGGTGTTATGGATGTCAAAGGTGGAGAGCTGGGTCAGCAGAAAGCGCAGCAGGGCGCCCTGCTGGGGATCGCCGGAAGGGCTGTCGTCAGCCGGTTGGCGCAAGTCGAGGGTGATATCGCCATCGCTGAGGATCAGCTCGCCAAACACCGGCTTTAGCTCGTTAATAGTGCGCCAGAAGTCGAGATGCACCCAGGCCTTGCCGAGCTTGACGGTATAGCGTTTGGAGTCGGGGGCAACGGCGAGCTGTTGCAGTTCGAGGGCCGGGCCTGATTGTGTCCAGCTCAGTCCAATTTGATCGACGCTGACCTTGATTTGCGAATCGCCGAGCAGAGTGTGGATAAGGCTCTCTCGATACTGATTCAGCAAAGGGCCCCCGACCCGCACCAGGGTGACCAGCATGGCCAGCAGTACGAACAGGACCCCCAGGGCTAACCAGCCCCGACTCAGCCAGCGATAGACCAATTACATCATCACCACGTCGAACTGCTCCTGGCCGCAGAGAGGCTCGCTCACCACCCGCACCTGCTTGCCGATAAACACTTCCAGCTCCGCCAGACTGTGGGACTCCTCGCCATGGAGATAGTCGGCTACGGCAGGGGCTGCGTAGACGGTGAACTGATCTGCATCGTAGGCACGGTTGACCCGGATGATCTCCCGCAGGATCTCGAAGCAGACCGACTCCACCGTCTTGACCCGGCCGCGTCCCTTGCACTCGGGGCACTCGGAGCAGAGCACATGCTCCAGACTCTCTCGGGTGCGCTTGCGGGTCATCTCCACCAGGCCCAGCTGGGAGAAACCGTTGACGTTGGTCTTGGCGCGATCCTTGGACAGCGCCTGTTCCAGACTGTGCAGCACCCGGCGGCGGTGATCTTCCGACTGCATGTCGATGAAGTCGATGATGATGATGCCACCGAGGTTGCGCAGGCGCAGATGACGAGCGATGGCTGCCGTCGCCTCGACGTTGGTATTGAAGATGGTCTCTTCCAGATTACGATGGCCGACAAAGGCGCCGGTGTTGATATCCACCGTGGTCATGGCTTCGGTCTGGTCGATGATGAGGTAGCCACCGGATTTCAGCTCCACCTTGCGCTCCAGCGCCCGCTGGATCTCGTTCTCCACATCGTAGAGATCGAAGATCGGTGACTCGCCGGGGTAGTACTCCAGTTTGCTGGCCAGCTCCGGCACATACTCTTCGGTGAAGCGCTTGAGCTGATCGAAGCTCTGGCGGGAGTCGACGCGGATCTTGTCGAGTTCTGCGCCGACGAAATCGCGCACCACCCGGAATGCCAGACTGGGATCCTCGTAGAGGATCTTGCAGGGGGGATACTTCTGCTTGCGCTCGAGGATCTTGCGCCACAGCCGCTTGAGGAAGGCGGCATCCTGCTCCAGCTCCTGCTCCCCCACCCCTTCAGCGGCGGTACGGATGATGTAGCCACCCAGCTCATCCACATAGCCAGCTACGGTGCGCTTGAGGCGCTCCCGCTCCGCTTCGGACTCGATTCGCTGGGAGACGCCGACGTGAGCGCTGCCCGGCATAAAGACCAGATAGCGGGAAGGCAAGGTGATATCGGTGGTGAGACGGGCACCCTTGGTACCCAGCGGGTCTTTCACCACCTGCACCATGATGTCCTGCCCCTGACGCACCAGCTCGGCGATATTGCCGACCTGGAACTGCTCCTTCTCCTTCACAGCCACACACTCGGTATGGGGCACAATATCGGAGGCGTGTAAAAAGGCCGCCTTGTCCATACCGATATCGACGAAAGCCGCCTGCATGCCCGGGAGCACCCGGCTGATCTTGCCTTTGTAGATGTTGCCGACAATGCCGCGTTTGGCCTGACGCTCTACATGCACTTCCTGCAGCAGACCGTTTTCGACCAGAGCGACACGGGTTTCGGAGGGGGTAACGTTAACCAGCAGTTCTACCGACATAAGTAACCTTGCCTGTTCCAGTTTTGAATTCTTATACAGCCAATCCGGTACAACGCGCGCAAGGAAGAACGCAGCAGAGCACAGCTGACGGAAAATTACTTGTGTTGTTCCAGATGCTGCTTGATCAATAGATCCGTCTCCAGCAGCGGCAGGCCGACCACGGCGCTATAGCTGCCTTCGATGCGGCTGACAAACTTGCCGGCAATCCCCTGAATGCCGTAGGCCCCGGCCTTGTCACAGGGCTCTCCGGTTTGCCAGTAGGCCTCAATCTCGGCCTCGTCCAGCTTGCGAAACGCCACGTTGGTGGTGACCAGTCGCACATCGCAGCGCTCGGGGGTGGCCAGCGCCACCGCGGTCATCACCTGATGTACCTTGCCGGAGAGTGCCTCCAGCATATCCTTGGCATCGAGCAGATCGGACGGTTTCTCCAGCACCCGATCCCCCAGCACCACTATGGTGTCGGCACCCAACACCGGCAACGCCGTCGGCGCACACGCCACACCAGCCATCGCCTTGTCGCGGGCGAGACGGCAGACATAATCCTGCGGTTTCTCCCCCTCTTCCCGTTGCTCCGGCACATCCAGTTTCAGCACATCAAAACGATAGCCAAGCTGGGCCAACAGTTCGCGACGACGGGGGGAACCCGAGGCAAGATAGAGTTGCAGTTCGTTGTTTTTGCTCATATTTACCTGATATTGAAGCGGCGCCGCACTTTGCGCAACACCAGAAACACCCAGGGCCATATTAGCATCGTCGTCAACGTCGACCAAAAGTAGGCGAAGTTGAGGCTGGCCCGGCTAAACAGGTGTTCGGCCCAGAACACCGTCAGCTTGCCTACCAGCGACAGCCCACCGATGATCAGGGCCTGCTGCCAGAGGGAGAAGTTGCGGATCTTCTGGAACTGGAATGCTGCCAGATAGGTGGTGATGGCCATCGCCATGGCCCGCACGCCGAGGGTGCTGCCAAGCAGCACATCCAGCAGCAGGCCGGCCACCCAGGCGGTGCCGACGTTGGTCCGGTGCGGCAACGCCAGTGCCCAGTAAATGAGCACCATGGCCAGCCAGTCCGGACGAAATGGATCAAATTCGAAAGGAAGCGGCAGGATCGACAGGCTCAAAGCCAGCAGGATCGAAATCCAGATCCAGATCCTGCCGCTGGCGGGTTGCAGCATCAGCGAGTGGCTCCTGCGGCGGAGGCAGCCGTTGCCACCCGTTCGCCATTCTCATCATCGTGTACTTCGGGTTTCTTGTCGGTCCACAGCAGCAGCAGATAGCGCAGCCTGTCCAGCTCGACCAGCGGCTTGGCCTCGACCTGGGCGAAGGGCTTGCCCTCCACATATTCAGAGCGGGTCACGGTCGCCACCGGATAACCTTCAGGGAAACGGCCACCCAGACCGGAGGTGACCAACAGATCCCCCACCTGAATATCGGTGTTGCGCGGCAGGTTGCGCAGCTCCAACTTGTCGAGCTCACCACTGCCGGAGGCGATGGCGCGCAAGTCGTTGCGCAGCACCCGCACCGGAATGCCGTGGCTGGAGTCGGTTATCAGCAGCACGCGACTGGTGGTGGAGCCCACGTGGAGCACCTGACCAATCACACCCTGATCGTTGATCACCGCCTGACCGTTATAGACGCCATCCAGCGCCCCCTTGTTGATCAGCACCTGATGGCTGAAGGGGTCGGAATCCACCGACAGCAGCTCGGCCACCATCTTGCGGGACTCTTTGTGCACCGGCGAACCGAGCAGCTCGCGCAGACGCTGGTTCTCGTGCTCCAGATGATCCATCTTGAGCAGGCGAGAGCGCAGGGTAAACAGCTGTTGCTCCTGCTGCTTGGTCTGCTCGATGAGATCGGCACGGGTCTGCACCTGGGTCGACATGGTGTCGAGCAGGGTACCGGGCGCATTGGCCATGTATTGCAGGGGACTGACTAACGAACTGAGGTAGACGCGGACATGGGTAAACACACCGAAGCGGGAGTCCGCGACGATGGCAGCAATGGAGATGATGACGGCGAGAAACAACCGTAACTGAAGCGAAGGGCCTCTACCAAAAATGGGTTTCATGGGTCGTCAAAAAAGAGCCGGCACGCTGGCCGGCTTTGGGTCTTATTCGTAGTGGAACAGATCGCCACCGTGCATATCGATCAGCTCCAGCGCCTTGCCGCCGCCACGGGCCACACAGGTGAGGGGATCTTCGGCAACGACGACAGGGATACCGGTCTCTTCCATCAGCAGACGGTCGATATCTTTCAGCAGCGCACCACCACCTGTCAGCACCATGCCGCGCTCGGAGATGTCGGAAGCCAGTTCCGGCGGAGACTGCTCCAGCGCCACCATCACGGCAGCCACGATACCGGACAGCGGCTCTTGCAGCGCTTCCAGGATCTCGTTGGAGTTCAGGGTAAAGCTGCGCGGCACACCTTCAGCCAGGTTGCGACCACGAACTTCGATCTCGCGCACCTCTTCGCCCGGGTAGGCGGAGCCGATCTCGTGCTTGATGCGCTCGGCAGTAGCTTCACCGATCAGGCTACCGTAGTTGCGACGAACGTAGCTGATGATCGCTTCGTCAAACTTGTCGCCACCGATACGGACAGACTGGGAGTAAACCACACCGTTCAGGGAGATGATGGCCACTTCGGTAGTACCACCACCGATATCAACCACCATGGAACCGGTCGCTTCGGAGACCGGCAGGCCGGCACCGATGGCAGCAGCCATAGGCTCATCGATCAGGTATACCTCTCGGGCACCAGCGCCCAGTGCGGACTCCTTGATGGCGCGACGCTCAACCTGAGTTGAACCGCACGGTACACACACCAGCACGCGCGGGCTGGGGCGGAAATAGTTGTTGTCGTGAACCTGCTTGATGAAGTGCTGCAGCATCTTCTCGGTCACGTAGAAATCGGCGATCACGCCGTCTTTCATCGGGCGGATCGCGGAGATGTTGCCCGGGGTACGGCCCAGCATCTGCTTGGCGGCATGACCGACAGCAGCGACCGATTTGGCGTTCCCGCGCTCTTGGCGAATGGCGACAACTGAGGGTTCGTTAAGGACGATCCCTTGATCTTTTACATAGATCAGGGTGTTGGCAGTTCCCAAATCGATCGACAGATCGTTGGAAAAGACGCCTCTGAGCTTTTTGAACATGGCTACGGGAAATCCTAAGAATTTGGAGGTGCAGAAAACCGGCTAACTTTACCAATGCCCACCCCAATGGGCAAGCGCTCAAACTGTCGCCAATCAATCAGGCGCGACAAAAATGCGAGTCATCACTCACTCGCACACGCTTGCAAACACTAATAAACAAGGATTTAGGGGGATGCTGTTGAGCCATTCCTCCTTTCACATCATTCAGTGCAATACTTCGCGCCGATAAATAATTCTGTCATTACCCCGGCTGGAGCCGAAAATGGCCTCACCTTGCAGGTTGCCGTCATTGGCACTCGTTGGGTCAGACAACCAGAGTGGCTGCGACGGCTGTTTTGCCAATTCGACCTTGTAGGGGATGCGCACCGAGATGTCCGGCTTGGCAAAGTGGAACAGGATCTCCCCGTCTTTCGCCAGTGCAGCCTCCCCACCCGGTGCCGAACTGCCCAACCCCAGCTTTATCTTGCGACCCGCCCCCAGCTCCAGGTCACGGCTGGCCCCATCAAAGGTGTGACTCGGGTTGAGGAAAGTGAACCCCTGATTGGCCAAAGAGAGCTGGGTACATTGATCTTCCTTGTTCAACAACCAGTTGCCCGCTTCGTAATATTGCATCTGCTGCGGAATGGCCAGCGGCGCCGAGGCCAGGCCTGCCTCCGTGCCCGCCTGCAGGCGGCCGAAATAGGCTTTCATTGGCACACTGTCGATTAAACGGGCATTACAACCGCGGCCACTGCAGTTACCCACTACGGCATCATTGAAATTCGGGCTGGCAATCAGCGTTCTGTCGCCATCGTTATCCCTCATATAAAGGCCAAACAGCAAAGAGTTGTAGGGACCATCCGGTTGCGTGTCAGAGAGGCGCACAAACTCGCTGCTACCGGCAGTCAAAGTCGCCCGGCCATTTAGCCATGGCAACGGCTGCAAACTGCGCAAGCGGTTCGACAGGGATTTACCATCCTGGTTATTGGCAACCGAGATAAAAGCACTCCCCTTGGCAAAGGGCCCCGTATAATTCAGGGTCTGTACACCCGTCGTGTTACGAGCCTGCACATCCAGCGCAACGCCAAAGGGCTGGCCCATGTAGGAGAACGCATTGCAGGCCGGCACGATATCACCGCTGACCAGATTGAAGTCGGCAGGAATAAAACGCCCCACCGGCTGGCTCTGGGCTGATGGGATGGTGTAATTGAAGTAGCCATTGGCTGGTGGCGTCGCCGTCATCCGGAACACTCCCACCTCGCTCACAGTCTGGCTAAGGCTATTGACACTGTTGGTCGCTGCCACGTGGTTGTAAGTAGAAGTACCCAATACGGCATTGGAGCCGGGGCTTGGTGCCACCAAGGTGCTACCCAAGCCAATGCCACTCAGCACAAAGTTGGGCGTAGTCTGATTTCCTGCGCAGATATCCCCATCATTAGCCGACTCCCAGGCCATCGCCTTGATATCTACCTGAAACGTCTCCCCCGCTTTTTTGAAGACTGGACAGCTGCTATCACCTGCCGCGCATACCCCTTGCGGAGGGGTAATGCACAAGCCCACCGGACGCGCTACAAACTGATCCGCGCCGAGCATCACCAGACCGGCTTCACTGCCGGTACCATCATAACGGGCATCCAGTTGCACCTTGCCCGCGTCCGGGTACTTAACCGTTATGGTCGACTGCCCCTGAGCATCGAATGCGAGGGAGAGCGGCGTTGCAGCGCCCTGACTAGCACCAATCGTACTGCTGTTGACGCTCATCTGGCTGTTATAGGGGTTACTGGTGGGGGTGATATAGCTACCCCAGAACTTGACGCTCTTGCTCTGGTTGGCAAACCCCGGCACGCACTGCCTGGTCACGTCGCTCTTCTTGACCGCCTTGATGGTCACCGTCTGCGGCTGGTTCGAGTAAGTGTCGGGCACGTCGAAGATAAATCCGCTGTCGGCAAAGGTGAGCGTACAGGCAGCCGCACTCTTGGCGCCACCGCCAACCCGGCACAGGGTGGTACTCAACGGTTTGGTCGAGGGCGTCGAGCCGCTGACCCCGACGGTCACCGTACCGGCGGTATTCTGTCGCAGCGCCAGCGTGGTGGTTCCTCCGCTGAAGCTCACTTGATTGCCTCCCACCCAACCACCGCTGCTACTCGTTGCGGGTTGCAGGGTGGCAGTCACGGGTTCGGTCACCAACAGGCTGCAGTCGGCATTGGCACAGGCCCGAATGGTCAGGGTTTCAGGGTTGCAGGTCAGCGCATTGCCGCTGTGATCGAATTCGAAATGATCGATCTGGGTGCCCACTGGACTGGAACGCAGCGCACAGATCCGCACGTTATCGATCTCGTGGAAGTTGGTCACCGACCCGGTGGACCCAGTCAATGACAGCAGGAAGTTGCCCGGTACTGTCGCTTGGCCGGTCTGGCTCGTCATGTTGATTGGACCAACGAGCGTACGAAACCCGTCACCGCTATCCCGTTCGACGGTGGCCACCGAGTTGCCCGCCGTGCGAGAGTCGACCGTAATGCGATAGCGGTGGGGGCGATTGCTGTTGGTACCGCTGTCGACGGTCGGGTTGAGATTGCTGGCGGTTCCGGCCAGGTAGCGGTAACCGGAGGTACCGGAGCCGGATCCGCGAATAGATACGGCCTGCGGTCGGGAGCCGATATTATAAGACCCCCCCTCATTGGCGTAGTTGCCGTATTCGTCGATCCCGACACCAAGCCAGCCGCCCGCAAAACCACTGATCCCGGTCTTGAAACCGTATCCCAGGGGGCCACCAAACGCACCTGGTTGTGGCGTCAGGGTGGCATCCGAGAGCACCACCGCCATGCCATCCGCCCCGCTTGTGCCGGAAGTCTTGTAGGCGTATTGATCGAACTCGACCGTCACCAGGTTACCAGCCCCGGGGAAGAGGCGCTGGAAAGTGGCCGACGTGGCCTGGTTGGTGACGTTCTGGGTGAGACGCAGGCGACCATTCTGCACCGATGGCAATGTGCTGTTGTTGCGCTGAGCCACGACCCAACTGTCGGGGTTGATCTGGCTGCTTTCGAAACCGTCGACAAAACAGGTCAGCATCGGCGGAAGTACCACTTCATTGATGCTGGACTGGGCATCCATGGCCAGATAGCGGGCCGTCACCCTGCCATAGACGGTGGCATTATTGTTCATGGTGAGCTTCCCATCGGCATAGAGATAACCATAAAACGTGGTGCGGTTGTCGATCACCATGTCGTTATAGTTAACCCAGATGAGACTGCCCTGATTATTGGCATTGATATTGACCGTATTGACCAGCTTGACATCCTGATTGACGAAAATCCGGGTGGTGCCACTGCCTGAGAGACGGATGGTACCGCTGTCCAGAATCAGCTTGTCGATGAAGTAATCCCCCTCCCCCAGCACCAGGATCGCGTTGTTGCGCACTGTCAGCGTCTTGATCAGGTAGGTGCTGCGGCTGGGGAACGTCATAGTGCAGTTTTCTACCGTCATCGCACCATAAGAGGTACTGGAAGCCGTTTGCGCACCGAACGAACAGAGCTGGGTCGAATTGGAGGTGATGGCGGGAAAAGCATTATTCCCGCTCAGGGACAGCCCGCGGATATCTTTGCCAGTAACGCTACAAACCATGTAGCCGCCAGTACCATCATCGCAGCGCGGCGTATTGTTCTGATCCGGCTGGATGGAGCAGAAGTTGAGAGGCAAACCGCCGGAACCGTTGATCTTGGCGTTGTTGAGTTGGCTAAGCTGGTAGCCGCTAATCTGATGGCAAACGTTATTGTTGTTGCCATGATGCCCTTGCACCACATCCGGAAAGAGCGTGCCTGTGTCGATAGGGTCGAAGGCCCAGACATGGCCAGTAAAGAGGGCAAGCGCCCATAGCCATTTCATTGTCCGCCTCCGTCATACGCTTCAAGCATCAGAGTTCTGCTCACGGCAAAATCGGGACTCGCACTATCCAGTTCAGAGGAACCACAGGTTCCGACACTCTCGAGACGATAGCCATTAGTCACGGCACCGTTATAGGTCACCGGAATCTGAGTGCAACGCACAGCAACTTGGCACTGCACCAGACCGGTAACGCCGGTGAACGAGGGGGTCGGGCTGATCCAGTCACAACGATCCTGGGGAGATGGCGCAGCAGGCCGGTTCGGAAAAAGCTGATACAGAGCAATCTCCAGCCCGCTCTGGGCGGCCAGCAGAGCACGCACACTGCGTACCTCCACGGTATTTTTCTCGCTACTGTCGACCAGAAAACGGCCCATGGCGGCCGCCAGCAGCGCCATCACCACGATCACAAACAGGGCGATCATCAGGGCGCTACCACGCATCCGTCCTGCCGGGAGTGCATCACGGGACATTGAACACCTCGATCTTGTGGCTAAAGGTGACCGACTCCCCCTTGCGTTCGAACAAGAACCGCATGCCAAACTCCCCTTCCGCGTTGAATGCCGATGTTTCCCGATAGAAACCGCCAGCGCGGAGCGACTCTGCCATCAGCACGCCTTGCGCAGGTAAAGGAGCACCGATTGCGGCACTGGCACGAGTGAGGGTGCCCCCATCAACGCAATAACGTACCTGTTGATTGGCAAAGTAGACACGGCTACCGGGAGAGAGGCCAGCCAGACTCTCGCTATTGGTATAGCGGATCGTTTGTGCGCCGGAGACGGGCGCCAGCACATCAGCAACCCTGGCCACACAGCGGCCATATTCACAATTGCTCAGCAGCGACCCTGCACTTGGGTCAGGTACCGGGAAAACGATCATCCAGTCACCTTTGCCGACGGCTAACGGATCTGCACTCGACGGGCTGGCAGCAGAAGCCGGAGTCGCCATCACCAGCTCAAGGGTAGCCGTGCTCCCCGACATGGCACGGTTAAGTGCCAGATAGCGGCTGGAGGTGCTGATAGGCCAGAACCGCAGGCAAGCCCCCGAGTCAACCCAGGTACCATCAAGCGTCTCGATCCGCACCGATCCTGGCACCGCATCGCGCAGTTCGCGGTTAAGCCGCTCCATGGCGAAACGGGCATCGCTCATCAACTGTTCACGACTGCTGGCATCACCATAGATCTGGCTGCCGATGCCGATAAACTGGCTGGTAAATGTCGCCATGATGCCCAGCAGCAGGATCACCATCACCAGCTCGACCAGGGTAAAGCCACTGTTACCCCCAGGTTTACGGTAAGTTCGACTAGCCGCCAGACATAATCGGAAGCCGGAAGTGGTTACAGGAGCGGACTTTCGGACAGGCAGGCAACACCCGACAGCGGAACGATTCATCAGTAGTTCCCCCGGTAGAAGGAGAAGTCGAGTACGCTCTCATCCGGCAGCTTGATCTGCAGATCAATCCGCTTGCCCACAGAACAGGGTGCGGTACAACTCTTGAAGGTGCCATCGCTAAAATCGACGGCGCTGACCGCAATCCTGACCTGATAGTTGCGATACTCCTCGCCGCTGATCCCCGCCGCCGTCTGGGTAAACCAGCTGGCATCCCGCCAGTTTCCCGCAGTATCGAAGTCATCCACATCGTTATAGGCGTAGGGAGCCGGCTCACCATCGGGGCCATAACTGCCGGAGCAGGGAGCTATGTTCACCCCCGCCACCTGCTCGCCACAACGATAACGGCCACCATTATGATCCGAATGTTCATCAAACGACTTTTGCAGGATCTCGCCGGAGAGGCGCTGGGCCAGCTGGGCGGCGCGTACCTGCTGCACCGGGTCTACCGCCTGCGGCGCCTGATTGATGAGTAACCCCAATATGCCGGTCAAGGCCACCGCCAGCAGCACTATGCCAACGATCAGCTCAATCAGGGTAAAGCCGCGCTTAAGGGATCTCATGGATATACCCCTCAGACTCAATCTGGATGCGGCTGGTTTCGCGACCATCACTCACCAGCAAGGTACAACCGTTGGCACAGCTGCCTAGCGGTCTGCCCATCTGATCGAAGCGGAGTACGAAGCTTCTGTTGCTGTTCAGGGAAAGCGTGATTCCGTCAGAGGCGGTCACCAGCCGACCACGGGTGCGCAGGTTATCGGTCCAACCACTGCCCAGATCATCGCTGGCGGGACACGCCGCATAAGTACGGTGGGCAAAACGGGGAGAGGCGACCACCAGCAGGGTACAGCGGTTGGCAGGCTCATGCATATTGACGGTCTGTACCAACCGTAGACGGGTCAGCAGTTCATCACGCACAGTTTGAGTTTCAACGCCGCCTTTGCCCAGCCATTTGGGCACGACAAAGGCGGCGAGAATCCCGAGTAACAGGATCACCACAACCAGTTCAATCAGGGTAAAGCCCTTGGTTGCAGGCATGGTTTTTCTCATAGGGGGAAAGAAGAAAGCGAGGCCAAAGCCTCGCTTGATAATTCAATCAGTTGCTACAACCTGTCACATCAACACTGAATGCAGCGGCTGAAGTGGCCTCATTGTATTTAACTTGGCAATTAGCGTTATTGCCAGCCGCCTTGGGCTTGAAGGTCCCTTTGGATGCAGATACTTCATCCCACCCATCTAAAGTAACGGCGTTTGCAATGGTACCTACTGTCGGATAGCCATACTTGGCATCGACGGTAGTGCCAGCAACAGAGACTGCCGCAGAAGAGTTTTCAATACCTTGGATAGCCGCCTTACTGTAAATCATCTGAGCCGCACTCTGTAGTGATGCTTTGACCCCATCAGCAGCTGCTTTACGCGCATCATCCTGCAGATTCAGGAACTTGGGTGCAGCGGTGACCGCCAGAATACCCAGAATAATGATCACGATAACCAGTTCGATCAGGGTAAAACCCGCCTGTTTTTTCATTTCACTTTCCTCTGTCAATTGATGTTGGTAGTCACCTGACCGGACGCCGGACGGTAACTGAAACTCATGAATGCATCAGTACTGCCTTGCGGATCCTGATACTTGCCATCGCTGCCCTTACTCAAACTATTGACCAGATAGTAACGACAGACCGAATCCAGTCCATTACTGCTCACAGTGGCATAGTATTTCAGGTCATTGCCGCTACCGCGTACTTCATTGAAGTTGGCCGTAGCCTTGGGCGGGTTTTGCAGCAACCCCTCCCAAATCTTGAGACAACGCTCTGCGCTCAGATTGGCCGGATCCACATCCGGATTGCCGCTGGCCGCAGTATCCATGGGATAGCCGGGAGACAACTCGCCGTTGCTGATCTGGGCATCGGTCGGCGTGGTCAGATAGAAGCGGCTGCCGTCATAGAGCACGGTATTGAGGCTATCCTGTTTGGCGCGCCCTTCCGCTTCCCACTGGGCCCGCACTAGCGACACTCCTGTTGCAAAACCACCCGAGACGCCCTCGACGCTGGCCTTTTTCGCCTCGTCGGTTACATCCAGAAAACGGGGCAACGCTGTTACCGCCAGGATCCCCAGGATCACGATAACGATCACCAGCTCAATCAGGGAGAAGCCGGCGGTCACTCTTGTCATCCCGTTATTTGGCATTGATGGTGCCATTGGTTTCATTTTCATGCTCCCTTGGTAATGGCCGATATTATTTCATGCAGACCTAAAAAAATCATGTAGTTGGGTCATATGATTAGCCTCATTCAAGGCTTTTTAATCACTCGCCCGTCGGAAAACAGATAAACCAGCCAATAACCATCCCACCCCATCTCGCACCCGCTGCCATCGGGGCGGGCCAGAAACTGCAAGGGTGGCATGCCCCCCTCCGTCTCTCCCACCAACGCCAGCCACAACTGACGACAATTTTCTGATGGTGATTGCAGGGGCAACAGTCCGAGTGGCCAGCCACGCTCATCAAATTGCCAACCATGACCCGCGCTATGCAGGGTGTCGGGGCGCCGTTCATTCAGCCAGATCCCGTGCAAACGCTGTGCCCGCTCCGCAAATTGCTCCCCCAGCAGGGTGAGCGAAAGCTGTTGCGCCTCCTCCCGGTTGATCTGATAGCTGCGCACCAGGGTCGTGACGATCACCATCAGCAGGATTATCACGGCGATCTGCCGATATCCGGCCAGCCAGCGATCATCCTGTTGTGTCTGTCTGTTCATCCACTCCTCGACTCCCTCGCCCTATTGCCTCTTACGACGCTCATCATGCCCAGCCACTCAGGTGTGAAGATGCCGAGTTACTTGCTACGAACCACTCACATCCCGCTCGCATCATGTCCCACCATTCTGGCGTGAAGATACGGGGTTACTTGCCTCTTACGGCCCTCATCATGTCCCACATAGGCGTGAAGATACCCAG
Source organism: Aeromonas sp. 602200 (assembly GCF_049173895.1). Classification (NCBI taxonomy): domain Bacteria; kingdom Pseudomonadati; phylum Pseudomonadota; class Gammaproteobacteria; order Aeromonadales; family Aeromonadaceae; genus Aeromonas; species Aeromonas sp. 602200. The sequence goes on along the minus strand of NZ_JAAKSL010000005.1, from coordinate 137,883 downwards.
CGCCAGGATCAACACCATTACTGCCACGATCCCGATCAGGATCGGCTCGATGCGGGCGGTGAGACTCTTGAGGTCATAATCCACCTCGCGCTCGTAATACTCGGCCGCTTCGTGCAGCAGGTCATCGACCTGACCGGTCTCCTCACCCACGGCGATCATCTGCATCACCAGCGGGGTGAACAGGCCGCTGCTGCTGGCGGTGCGAAGCAGGCTCTCGCCCCGCTCGATACCGGCGCGCATATCCCGTACCCGCCCCGCCATATAGGCGTTATCCACCGCATCGGCCACCAGGGTCAGCGCGGTGTTCAGCGGCACCCCTGCCTTGAGCATCATGGAAAAACTGCGGGCAAAACGGGCCAGCAGGGAGCGCTCTATGATGGTGCCGACGATCGGCAACTTGAGCTGCCAGCGGTGCCAGGTCAGCTTGCCCTTGGTGGTGGCGACCCAGCGGCGCCAACCGAACACCATCCCCGCCAGAATAGCGAGCAGCAGCCACCAGTAGTTGACAAAAAAGTGCGAGGTGGCGAGCAGAATGCGGGTCGCCAGCGGCAACTCCACCCCGAATTTGGCGAACATGCCGGCAAACACCGGGATCACCATGATATTGAGGATCACCATGGCGATACCGATGGCGATCATCACGAAGCTGGGGTAGCGCATCGCGGTCTTGATCCGCTTGCGAGTCTCCAGCTCCAGCTCGAAATAGTTGGCGAGCTGCAAAAAGGACTCTTCCAGCTGACCTGTGTTCTCACCCACATGGATGATGGCGACGAACAGGCTGCTGAATACCTTGGGGTGCGCCTGCATCGAGCTGGAGAGCGGGCGACCGTTGCCAAGATCTTCCCCCAGCGAGTGAAGCGCCCGCTTGAGCGGCTTGCTGTGGGTACTCTCCTCCAACCCGGCGATGGCACGCAGGATCGGGATCCCGGCCCGGGTCAGGGCATACATCTGGCGGCTGAAGATCACCAGCTCATCCAGCTTGACGCCACCTTCCAGCAACAGTGACCAGTCGATGGCGGCGGACTTGGCCTTGCCCGGTTTGAGCTCGGTGGGCATCACACCACGGCGCATCAGCTGCTCGGCGGCCGCCATCTCGTTGGCCGCTTCGACCACGCCACTGGTGGCGTTGCCCTGGCTGTCACGCCCCTTGTAAGCAAAGTTAGCCATCGCTTACCCCAAATCCTCGGCCAGTCGCAACACCTCATCCACCGAGGTGATCCCCTGACGGGCATAATCGAGGGCAGTGAGGGCCAGCGGCCGGTAGTGTTCGTGTTGACGGGCCGCCTTGGCGAACCCTTCCGCATCGTTGCGGCGCAGGGCATCCATCATCGGCTGATCCAGCTCCAGTAGCTCGTAGACCCCGATCCGGCCGGAATAACCGGTAAAGTTGCAGCTCTGGCAACCCCGGCCCTTGTGATAGGTATGCTGGCCAGGCGCCTCGCCGGAGAGCACGGTGAGCCAGGTGGCCTGCCCTTCGTCCGGCGCCTTCTCCTCGACGCAGTGCTCACATACCCGCCGCACCAGCCGCTGGGCGACCACCGCCCGCAGGGCGCTCGCCACCAGATAGCCGGGCGCCCCCATGTCGATAAGGCGCAAGGCACTGGTAACCGCATCGTTGGTGTGCAAGGTGGTCAGCACCAGGTGACCAGTGATGGCGCCACGCAGACCGATCTCAACCGTTTCGTTGTCCCGCATCTCACCCACCAGCAGGATGTCCGGATCCTGACGCAGGGTGGAGCGCAGCACGTTGGAGAAGGTGAGGCCGATCTTGGGGTTGACCTGCACCTGATTGACGCGGGAGAGACGATACTCCACCGGATCTTCCACCGTGATGATCTTGTTGCTGGACTGGTTGAGCTCGGAGAGAGCGCCATAGAGGGTGGTGGTCTTGCCGCTACCGGTCGGGCCGGTCACCAGGATCATCCCGTGCGGCCGTTTGAGCTGGCGACGGAAACGGGTCAGGATCTCAGGCGGCATGCCGGTCTCGGTCAGCGAGAGGATGCCAGAGGATTGATCCAGCAGACGCATCACCACAGACTCGCCATACTGCACCGGCATGGTGGACATCCGCACATCCACATCGCGACCGCGCACCTTCATGTTGAAACGGCCATCCTGCGGCAAGCGCTTCTCGGAGATATCGAGCCCCGCCACCAGCTTGAGACGCAGCACCAGCGCCTGGGCGATGCGCACCTCGTTGAGGATGTTCTCGTGGAGGATGCCGTCGATCCGCTGGCGAATACGCAGCACTTTTTCGTCCGGTTCGATGTGGATATCCGACGCCCCCACCTGCACCGCATCCTCGAACAGGGAGCGCAGCAGCTTGGCCACCGTCGCCTCCCCCTCGTCGTTAGCCCCCAGATTGCTGGAGCCCAGCTCGAAGCCGGAGTCCTGATACTCCTCCTGCAGCTGTTCGGCGAAACTCTCAATCTCGCGAGTCCGGCGATAGAGGCGGTCGAAATACTCCAGCAACTGCCCTTCCCGCGCCACCGCCAGCACCATGATGCGCGGGCTGAGCAAGGCGGCGACGGCATCCAGTGCGCTCAGATCCGCAGGATCCGACATCGCTACCGTCACCTTGTCGTCGGTAAGGTTGACGGCCAGCGCACGATAGCGACGCGCCTGCACTTCGGGCAGCAGCGGCACCGCGGCGGCGTCGATGGTGAGGTTGTTAAGATCGAAGAAGGGCACATCCAGCTGGCGGGCGAGGAACTGCAACAGCTGCACCTCGCTGATAAAGCCGAGGTCGATGAGGGTGGTGCCCAGCTTGCGGCCGGTCTGACGCTGCTGCTGCAGGGCAAGCTGCAGCTGATCATCAGAGATGATCTGCTCTTGTACCAGCAGGTCGCCGAGGCGCATTTTCAGTCTGGGTTGTGCCATGTCTGCTCCGATCTCTGTTACTTCATACCCGTTGCCGCATCCGATTCTGCTTCGCTAATCGAACCTGCTGTTTATCAAGGGGTTAGTTGGCCAATTCGTTGTTCCAGCCAGTTGGTCGACGCCTCGCCGAGATTGCCGTGCAGCAGGGCGTTGCGATAGGCATCGAGTGCCCGCTGGCTGTGCCCCTGACCATCCTCGGCGACACCGAGACCAAGCCACCAGCGGCCCTGATCCGGCTGCTGGCGCAGCAGCTTCACATAGAGCGCCGCCGCATCGGCATTTTGACCCAGCTCCTGGGTCAGACCCGCCCAAGTGGCGTAATAGTCCAGGTTGCTGGCAAGATCAGGTTGATAACCGGACAACCAGCCAAGCGCCTGCTGTTGCTGCCCCTCGTTGATGGCAAGACGGGCCAGCAGCAGACGAAAATCGGCCTGTTGGGGATCGAGCCGGATCCCCTCCTCCAGCAGCTGGCGCGCCTCGGTCAGGCGCCCCTCGCCGTAGAGCAACCCCGCCAGTTGCTCGCGCGCCCCCTGGTTATAGGGATCGTGGGCCAGCACCTGATAGTAGTTGTCCTGCGCATCCCGCAGGCTTCCCTTGGCCATGGCGGTCGTCGCCTTGCGCTCCGCCAGTGCCGCCAGCTCCTTGGCCGACAGCTCGACCGTCTCGATCTTCAATATGCCCGGTTTACGCGGGGCGCTGGCGACAGCCTGCTGCTCTGCCGCCAGTTCGGCGTATAGCTCGGGCTGCAGCTCTTCATCGGTCGGCTCCGAATCGTCAACATCGCTGGAGGCATCAAAGGGGGCACCATCGGCCATCTCTCCCTCTACCTGCCCGCCAGCGGTATCAGCCACTCTCTCATCCCCACCCGGCAACGGCAGCGCAGCGGCCACTGCGACCGGCTCGGGCGGATTGACTGGCTCGGCGGCCCGTGTCACCACATCGGGAACCACCACTTCGCTGGCGGCGACGACAGGGTGTGTCTGCTGCCAGTAGATCCAGGTGCGCCAACCGAGGATCCCCAATGCCAGACCACAGATCAGGGTCAGCAGCAACATCCACCACCCCTGCTGGCGCGCAGGGGCAATATAGACGGCAGTTCCCTCGGCGCCTTGCTGGCGCCGATCCAGATCTTTCAGCATCTGGTTGATAACGCTCATGGCCAGACTCCATAAGCCAGGGCGCACCCCAGCAACAGTAACAGTAACAGGGGCCACCAGCGCAATGGCGCAAAGCGGCTGGCATCGTCGGTATCGCGAATGGCGAGCCTCACCAGACGGCTATCGATCCGGCGCCTCCCCTGACCGTAGGCCAGCATCAGGCACTTGTGCGCCAGGATGTTGATAAGTCTCGGGATCCCTCGCGAGGCCCGCCACAGCATCCGCATGGCGCGGCCGGCAAACAGTGGTGCCCCGCGGTAGCCGGAGACCTGCAATCTGTGCTCCAGATAGGCGCGGGTCTCGTCAAAGCGCAGCGGGCGCAGGCAGTATGAAAAGCCGATCCGCTGGCGCAGTTGGCGCAGGTGGGGCCTGGCCAGTCTGATATCCAGCTCCGGCTGGCCGAACAGCACAATCTGCAGCAGCTTGCTCGATTCGGTCTCGAGATTGCCAAACAGGCGAATCGCCTCCAGAGTCTCGTCAGGCAGCGCCTGGGCCTCATCGATCAGCACCACCACCCGACTGCCCTGCTGGTGCAGGCTGATCAGGTGACGATGGATGCGATCGGTAAGATCCAGCTCACTCTGCTCCCGCACCGACAACCCCAGTTCCAGCGCCAGCGCTGTGCGCAGCTCGGCCGGGCTGAGGTGGGGATTGGGCAACCAGGCGAGCCGCACCGGGCACTCTTCCGAGCCCAGCTCGCTCAGCAGTTTTCGGCAGAGCAGGGTCTTGCCGGTACCCACCTCGCCGGTCACCTTGATAAATCCCTCCCCTTGCGCCAGCGCCCAATTGAGCACCTGTTGCGCCTCCTCGTGAGGGGGCAGGCCGTAGTAGAAGCCGGTATTGGGGGTGAGGCCGAACGGCGCCTCCTGCAGGCCGAAGTGGCTCAGGTACATGGGCGCTCACCAGCCAGTACGGGGAACCTGCGACCGCGAGCCTCGGCCCGCAGTACGGCGGAATGGAAAGATGCCAATCGCCAGCTCATGGCTTACCCCTTCGCCGGATACCACTTGTCGAGCAGATCTGCGGAACGCTGCAGCTCGTTTTGCCAAGTATCTTTCTCCACCACGGTCGGTTTGAGCATGATCACCAGCTCCACCTTCTTGGTGCTCTCGCGACGATTGGTAAAGGCTTCGCCCACCCAGGGAATATCTCCCAGCAGCGGCACCTTGCTGACGATCTCCTGCTTGTCGGTCTTCATCAGACCACCGATGACGATAATGTCGCCGTTATTGGCCTGCACTACGGTATCGGACTCTCGAATGGAGCTTTTCGCCAACGGCAACACCAGCGTATCGCTGTCTGTCACCTTTATGGTCTTGGTTTGTTCTTCAGTATCGATAACGGAGGGATGGATATGCAGCAGCACCTTCCCCTCTTCATCGATCTGTGGTGTTACATCCAAAGAAATACCTGAGAAGAAAGGGGTCAACTCTACATTGGGAGTTGTTCGGTCACCGCTCGTCGTGCTCACGGTTGTTGTCGATGCATTGGTGACGAAATATTCGTCCGTCCCCACCTTGATCACCGCCTTCTGGTTGTTGGTCGCGGTGACACGGGGGCTGGAGAGGGTATTCACATCGCCCTGGGTCTTGAGCAGGTTGACCGCCACCTCGAAGTTGCCATCAGAGATCGTGAAACCGGCGCCGCCGCCCAGCGCACTGAAGATCTGGTTGGGGGTGGTGGGCAGCTGGGTCTTGGCAAGTGACTGGCCGCCGGTAATACCCTTGCCGCCATCCCAACTGGCGGAGAGACCGCTCCAGTCAACCCCCTGCTCATACCCTTCGTTGAGGGCGACTTCGATGATCCGCGCCTCCAGCACCACCTGGCGCTTGAGGTGACTCTCGGATTGATTGAGGAATTCACGTACCGCCTTGAGCTCCTTCGGATAGGCGCGAATAGTGACCAGACCCGCCTGCGGGCTGGTGATCACGGCGCGACCATCACCCGTGCCAATCAGGGTCTGCAGGGAGTCGCGCAGATCGGTCCAGTAGTCGCTGTTGGTGTCAGTCTCGATCCGGGTACCGTTGCTGTTGTCACCGCTCGAGTTGTTGCTGGAGGAGTTATTGGTGCTGTTGTTGTTCGATGCACTGTCAAAACTGCTGTCGCTGCTGTTATTGCTGTCATTGGCCGTCACCCCGCCTGTGCTGACCGAGGTGCGGGAGAGGCCACGGCGGGACATCATCAGATAGTTGACCGGAATGGTTTCGGTGCGCAGACCCGCCGGATAGATGTGGAAGACATTGCCCTTGCGCTGCACGTCGAAGCCATACATGTCACCTACCACCGCCAGCACCTCCGGCAGGGTCACATCCTTGAGCTCGACCGAGACCAGCCCGGCCACCCCGGGATGAACCGCCACGCTGTAGCGGGAGCCCTTGAACAGGGAACCGAAAAACTCCACCGCCTCCACGTCGTGAGCCGCGATGCGCAGCCGCTTCTCCGGCATGCCGACCGGCATCTGCGGCCGGTTCAGCTGCAGCAATTCACTCTGCACCGATTTGGGCAAGGCGGTCAGCGGGGCAGCCTGCTTCTGCTGTTCGTTCATGGCCTGTTTGAGAGCATCCTTGGCCTGGGTCGGCTCGGGGTGCTGATACGTGGTACAGCCTGCGGCCATCATGGCCATGGTGATCAGACAGAGACGGTGTTTTTTCATGTAATTAGAGCACCCTGACTTGCAATTAAACTCGATAAAGCCGCTCCACCTCTCGAAAGGCAAGCACGACTCAAACCCGGATCTTGCTGGCAAAGAGTGTGACCGCGTGGCGTTTGCCCGCCTTTTCCAGCACCACGGCATCTGCCGTGATGGCCACCAGCGTATAGCCATCCACCTGTTGCCCGACCCGATAACTCTTGCCATTGAGCACCGCCAGCGCCGGGCCATTGCCCAGCACCACACTCTGCAGCTTCGGTAAACCGGTGTTGCTCTCGCCGGTCGCACGGGCGCCAATCGCCACGTCCTCCAGCGGTGCGGTGGGATCCTGCAATACCTCGACCTGCTCCGCCTTTACCAGCAAGCTGAACAGGCAACAGCACAACGCAAACACTCTAGCCACGGATAAACTCCTTGCTGGTACTCAGGGTGTAGATCTCCATCTCCACCACCGCGCCGGGATAGGATTTGACCCGGTAGTCGAACTGCTTCCAGTAAAAGTGGCGCGGCAAGGCTTCCAGCGCTTTAAGATATTGATAAACATCGAAATAGCCACCTTCAAGCTGAAGCCGGATACCATGTTTGTAGAGATTGACCTTCTGTTCTCCCGCCATCAGCGGGGTCGGCTCCAGCGAACTGAGCGCCAGCATGTGAAGGTTGGCGGAGCGGGAGAGCAGCGCCTCCAGCACCTGCGGCATCTCGTGCGCCGGGATCAGATCGACGGTCTGGGCCTTCAGCTCATCGTCGATCCGGGCCAGATCCGCTTCGACCTGCGCCAGCTGGTCGCGAACGCCCTGATTGGGATCCCGCTTGAGCCGAGCCAGTTTGCCGAGGTTCTCCAGCTCCATGATCTCGAGGTCGCGCTCGGCGGCGCTCAGGGCCATGCGATCCTGCTGCAGGCGGGTATCGGCGCCATCGAGCCAACCGTAGATGCTGCCAGCGCCCAGCAAAACCAGACCGGTCAGCAGGATCAACACCCGCTCCCGCTGGCTCAACAGGGCGATACGCTGGCCCCACGCCTGCCATTGTGCTTTCAGGTTCATCAGGGTTTCTCCCGCGCGATGCCGCTCAACTGGAAGGTCAGACGACCCTCCTCGTCACGGCCGAGGGTCAGTTCACCAAACTCCTTGCCTACCAGACTCGGGGTCTGCTTGAAGCGGTTGACCCAGGCCGGCACATCCTGACTGCGTCCGGCAAAACCGGAGAGGTTGATCCGCCCTTCGTTGATCTCGATGCGCTGCAACGAGAGGTTGCTGCTGCGAATGCGGGAGAGATCCGCCATCACGCTGGCATAGCCCTGGGATTTTTGCAGAGACAGGCTACCGAGCTGACGCATCAGCCCCTGCTTGGCGGTCAGCTCATCCCGTTTATTGACCAGTTGCTGTTGCAGCCGGGGATCCGCCTGATGGCGCGCCAGCTCGGCATCGAGGCGTCTGGCCTCGCTGCGCTTGAGCTCCAGCTCGGCGGTGCGTTGCGCCAGCGCCCGGCTGACCTGCTGCTGCTGCCAGCTGTAACCGATAGCCGTCAGCAGGATCAGCAACAGCGCAACACCCCATACCAACGCCATCTGATTGAGGCTGGCCCACTGCCGCTTGGGACGAAACTCGGCACCATAGAGGTTTATCTGACGTTTCATCACGCATCCTCCCCGATGGCGGCTGCGTAGGCAGAAAGGTATTCGACGCCAGCCAGCAACATTGTCTTGTTGACCATGGCAGCAAGGGGGAATAACACTCTCATTGATCATCCCCCAATGCGGCAGCATAAGCCGAGAGGTATTCGACGCCGGCCAGCACCGCCTTGTTGGCCATGGCGGAGACGGCAAAGCCGAAGGTCTGCTCCATGTGACGCACCAGGGTACCGATAAAGGGCGAAGCGACGGCAAACTGCATCTGCCCCAGCTCGGGCAATTTGAGCTGGCCCGCCAGATAGTCGAGGGAGCGCTGGATCTCCAGCGCCAGTGAATCGAGCAGCATGGCGTCAGGCTCATGTTCGCCGGTCAGGCTGGTGAAACCGCGCAGCTGGCGGGAGAAGCAGAGCCCCCCCTGATGGAAGACCAGCAGTTGCAGATCCTGCCCCTTGGGCTGCCACAGCAGCATGCGCACAGTGTCATCCGCTTCATAGAGAGAGGTGAGCGCCAGCTCGTCGCTGATGATGGATTGCAGGGTGGCGATGCCGTTGATGGCATCGGCCAGCTGTTGCACCCGGCTCTTGGGCAGGCAGATCACATTGATGCGCGGACGACCGGCAGGCGGGGTGGGCAAGTCCACATAATCCATCGCCAGTTGCAGCACGGGTTCGCTGACATAGTCCTTGATGGCCCAGGGGAGCGCCCCCGCCATCTCGGCGTCGGGCACGGCGGGCTTGTCGATCTGGATCTGTTGATAAAGACTGGCGGCGAGGGCTACCCGCACTTTAGACTTGGCCAGCCCATAACGGCTGAACAGCTCGTTCATGGCCACAGCCCACTCCTGTGGGCCGTTGATGGTGCGCGTCGCGAAGACGGGGGGATTGCCCACTGCAGCCAGCATGATCCTGTCATTGGCCAACAAGAGCCCGACCTGGCGGCTTGGCGTCGACCGTCTGAACAGTTTTTTCATGTAAGCCCGCCCATCAATAGTGATTAAATGTATGAAATATTAACATAAACAGCAGATTAGCCTCTATATAAAAGACGGACTCACCATTGCAAGCCAGCCTTCCAGCCGAGCCAGAGGGGTCAGCTATCCTGCCCTCCCCCCTGCACCCCCTCCACCACCCGTTGCTGACCCGCTACGGCGTCGAACTCTGGTGCAAGCGGGATGATCTGATCCATCCGACCATCTCCGGCAACAAGTGGCGCAAGCTCAAATACCACCTGCTTCATGCCAGAGAGCACGGCAAACGGCATCTACTCTCGTTTGGCGGCGCCTACTCCAATCACATCCATGCACTGGCAGCAGCAGGGTGCCAATCTGGCCTTCGAACTACCGGTATCATACGGGGCGAATCTGATGCCGTCAGCAATACCACCCTGAGGGATGCCAGACGCTGGGGTATGGATCTCGTTTTCGTCGACCGCCAGAGTTACCGCCGTCGCCAGGATCCCGACTGGCTGGCCCAATTCGATGCACCCGATACCCTGATCGTGCCGGAAGGGGGCAGCAGCCCGCTGGCTATCCCCGGGGTTGCCGAACTGGTCGGCGAGGTACCCTTCTCGCCGGATCTCTGGGTACTGCCCTGTGCCAGCGGCGGCACCCTGGCGGGCCTAATCGCTGGCAAACAGGACCGGGAGCAGATCCTCGCCATTGCGGTACTGAAAGGAGGCGGCTTTATCGCTGACGAGGTGTGTCGCCTCCATCCCGCTGCCGCCAGCATCCCCGGCTGGCGGGTCGCACTCGATCACCACGATGGTGGCTACGCCAAATTCAGCCCGGCCCTCTGGCAGTGGGTTCAAGATTTCAGCGCCGAAACAGGTCTGCCTTTGGAGCCCATCTACAGCGGCAAGGCGATGTGGGGGCTGTTTCGCGAGCTGGCTGCGGGCCGCATCGCCCCCGGCAGCAAGATTGTCTTTATCCATACCGGCGGCATGCAGGGATTGGCCGGACTGCGGGAGCAGGGGCGACTGTGAGCCCCGCCTGACGGCAACCGAAAACGAGAGAGGGTCGCCCCACGACGACCCTCTCTCATTTATCTCAATCACCAGCCGACTCCTGCACCAACCGGCGTGGCTCGGCAAACCAGGGCCCCTGCCCGGCATGCACCCCGAGGTGGCGCAGCATCTTCCACTCATCGCCACTCTCTACCCCCACCGCCAGCACCCGGGTACGGGTATTGGCGCAGCCCCCCACCAGACTGCGGACCGCCATCTGGTTCACCTGTCGGGCGTGAATCTCCCGCACCAGGCTGGGGTGCAGCTTGAGGAAGTTGATCTCGAACTCCTTGATGTACTGGGTGCTCACCACATCCTGGCCAGCATGATCGATGGCCAGCTGGCAGCCCAGCATCCGCAGGGAGCGCAGCGGCCGCTTGAGTGCTTCGAAGTGGCGTGTGACCTGAGCCTCCGAGAGCTGCAGGATCAACCGCTCGTTGATGCTGCGCGGCAGCTGGAACAGGGCGAAGAAGAGCCAGCGCTGGAACTCGCGGTTGAGCAGACTCTGGGCACTCAGGGTCAGAGTGATGGGACAGCTCTGCTCGGAACGCTGGCGCAGCAACACCAGCGTTTGCTCCGCCACCAGCCGATCCAGTTGCAGCAGCAGGCCCACCTTCTCCGCCATTGGCATGAAGATCCCTGCTTGCAGTTCCCGCCCCTGCTCATCGTGGATATAGGTGAGCAGATCCTGCTGCAGTACCACCTGATCCCGATCCTGCTGGACCGGTTGGGTATAAAAATCGATCCCCTGCTCTTCAAGACGGCGACTGATGAGGGTGCGCCAGCGCACCGTCCCCTTGCTGCTCTGCTCCTCGTCCAGCTGCTTTTCATAGAGGAACCAGCCGTTGTGCCCCTGCAGACGTGCACTCTTGAGGGCCAGCTCGGCCTCCTCCTGCACCTTGAGCAGAGTGTCTTGCGCCTGGTAGCAGACAGCCCCGATATAGATGGCCGTCTCCGGATTGACCTGCTGCGGCCAGTGTAGCCGTTGCAGACTTTTGAGCAGCTGGCTGGCACTGTCCACCATCTCGCTCTCCGACATGTTGGGCAACAATACCGCAAAGACATGTCCGGCATAACGAGCCTGCAAGGCACCGTTATGCTTGCGCACAAAAGCACTGATCACGGCGCTCGCCTCCAGCAGCAGATCATGCCCCTGCAGCTCGAACTGCTCCGCTTCCAGCTCTTCCAGACAGGCGAGTTCAATCAGCAAGACACCGCCACTCATCACGCTCGCCTCCATGATAGCGCTCTCGAGCCGGTTATCGAAGAAGAGGCGGTTGCCGATGCCGGTCATCTTGTCGACGAAGGCGTTGCTGCGAATGAAGTTGTCGAAGCGGCTGCGCTCCTTGCGGGCATCCGCCAGCTCGGCGAGCAGATGATCGAGGGCCTGACTGGCGGCCACCGGCCACTCTTCGGCGGGGTCATGGCTTAGTTTGGAGAGCTTGTCATCGAGGATCAGCTGGGCGCGAATGCCCAGCAGCTCGGCGCCGCGCAACTGCTGACGCAACCAGCGGATGGAGTACCAGAGACCGAACACCACGATGAAGATCCCGAACGAGATGCCCGACATCGCCTTGATGGAGTACTCCGCCTCCTTGAAGGGGCGCTCCAGCTTGAAGCTGGCCTGCATGCCAGCCTGATGGGGCAGCGGATGGCTGTATGGCACCAGCAGCGGTTCATCAACCGGACGCTGTACGTCACGGAACCAGTAGACCCGCTGGTCATTCTGGCGCACCTCCAGCTCCACCACATGAGCCGCCCGCAGCAAGGTGGGCAACCAGCGGCTCATATCCTCCATACCGTGAGCAACGTCGAGTTGCTTGTCGATCACCTCGACCAGCGCATCGACCTTCTTTTGCTGCAACTCCATGCCCAGCTCGCGAAAGCTGAACACCCCGCCAATCAGCACGGTCGCCATGGCAGCGATCACGCACAAGGTAATAAACGAGACAAGATGTGTTGTGAGTTTCATGTGCCTTTCCGTGTGCCCGGCATCATCCATTGGAATTCATGGTAGCAGTGGCGCTGTGGCCATCACTATGGACGGGGATCCCGCTTCTGTAATTTAAGCGGGGCAGCATACCCAAAGCAGCGGGAGAATACCAAGGAAGGTACACAGGTGGAGCAGGGGAAGATAGCAGACAGAAAAATGGTCCCTCAAAAGGGACCAAAAGGAACACTCATATCAAAACTAACACTCTGTGCTACTGACAAAAAACAGATACAGGAGTATTGAACACACGGTGAGTCAAACCGCAGGGGTACTCTAAAGCAGTTCGGATAAGTTGAGCAATTGTCATTTATGACAGGTCAGCGATTGAATCTAGCCAAAGTTAATAATAAACACATTTAAAATCATGCAGTTAAAAAATCAATCAACAAGTGTGACAACTCGGACTCAAATTGATTGCACTAATGCTCTATGATGGCTAAGTCCATTTGTGTCTCATGAAACTGGCAGGTACTTCCTTTGCGTAAATCACCCGTCTGGATCGCTCTGTTGCTGTTCGCCCTGCCTGTCGTGGGCAGCCAGTTTCTCGGCCTGTGGTTTGCCAAGCCGATGGCCTTTTATCTGCTGGAAAAGAAGGTTGCCGAGCTCAAGGGAGCCATGGCAATACGCCACCGGGAGCTGGATGCCGCCATCAACAAACAACTGGCACAATTTGAGTTCAACTGCGGCGCCAAAGACATGGAGCTGCTGCGCGATCCTCGCTTCTACAGCACTCATATCCGTCTGCAGGGGCTGGAACTCGCCTCCGGCAACAGCTGTTCCAGCCTGGGGGTGGGGATCCCGCTACTCAAGGAGATCCAAGACAGCGGGCAGACGTTCGGCAAACTGGGGATTACCGCCACCGTGGCCAAATACAATACCGAACAGGAGGTGGTGGCTTTTTACCGCTCCGGCGGCAACCTCGCCTACTGGGTGCTGGATAACAGCTGGAGCCACGACCTGCTGCAACATCCCTGCAGCCACTGCTTCTATCTAGAGTTCAGCCGACAGGATACCGATGCAAGCACAGTCCACTTTCCCCGTGGCGACCAAGAGATCAAACAGGAAGAGAGCAATATCAGCCTGAGTTTCTTCGATCCCAATGAACTCACCAAACAGACGGTCTGGGCGGGAAAAGCGCTGGAGCAATATGCCCATGACCAACTCAATCACTACGGTCTCTGGTTCGGTATCGCGCTCGGCGCCCTGTTAAGCGTCACATACTGGCTGCTGCGCAGCTATCGGCGCTCCCTCAAGGGACTGCTGCAAACAGGATTGATACGCAAGGAATTTATTCCCCTCTACCAACCGATCGTGGATGCCCGTACCCACCAAGTGGTGGGATTCGAGGCACTGCTGCGCTGGCAGCGGGGAAGCGAGCTGATCCCCCCGGGCACCTTTATCGAATATGCAGAGGAGCAGGGACTGATCCTGCCGATGACCGAACAGTTGCTGGAGCAGGTGATCACTGACCTGCCGCAGCTGGCACCGGAGCAGTGGGTCAGCGTCAATCTGGTGGCGGCCCATATCGAGCAGCCCCTGCTGCGCACCCTGCTCGCTCACAGCCAAAACCCCTCACCCGCCCGGCTCACCTTCGAGCTGACGGAGCGCAAGCCGATCCTCGACATCAAGGCGGCCACCGAGGAGATCACCCTGCTGCAACAGATGGGGTATCACTTCAAGCTGGATGATTTTGGTACCGGCTACGGCGGCTTTGCCTACCTGCAGAGCTTGGGGATCCGCCAGATCAAGATCGACAAGATGTTCGTCGATACCATAGGCACCAACGACCTCAAGCGCAGCGTACTGGATGCCATCATCGTCTTCGGTCGGGAATCGGGCATGGAGATGATCGCCGAAGGGGTCGAGAGCCAGTTGCAAGTCGACTATCTGAGCCAGCACGGCGTCTATCTGATCCAGGGCTACTTCTTCGGCAAACCCATGCCGCTGAAGATACTGACCCATTGGCAACGGGAGTGGCAGTCGCAACACCAGAAGGCCAGCTAACGCAGAGATGGCAGGATCTAGCCGCGAAACAGTTTGGCCAGCGGTTCGACATCATCAGGTTGATGCTGGCGGTAGCGCCGTAACCCAGCCCGGCTCAGTGGTGAAATCGAAGCGGCTCCTGCCACCCCTTATTTACATTCAGCAACAAAATGATCTGCCCTGACGGGGATAACAACCTTTATCATAAGGAGCCGGTTATTGCGCAACCGATAACCGTGCAGCCTGTTTATGTCATCCGGTCGTCAAGACCCCCAATAGAGAACCATTGCCTATGAAGACAGTTATCCGGCAAGAGATTGCCCTGCCCGTTGGCCTGCTGACCCTGCTCTTTTTCAAGACCCTGGGCAGTGACCTGCTGACAGAGACAACTCCGCTCGGGATCTATCTTCCTGTTTCGGCGGCACTATTGGCCATCGTCACCTGGGCCATCTTCTCGGTGGTGCGCCACTCCGATGCCCTCGCCATCAAGCTGGGCGAGCCCTTCGGCACCCTGATCCTCACCCTCTCGGTCATCTCGCTAGAGGTGGTGATGATCTCCTCGGTGATGCTGACCGGCGAGCCCAACCCCACCATGGCCCGCGATACCATGTTTGCGGTAGTGATGCTGGTGAGTACCGGTCTGGTGGGCTTCACCCTGCTGTTTGGCGGCTGGCGCTACCACACCCAGAGCTTCAATCTGGACGGGGTGAAATCCTATCTGGTGGCCATCATCCCACTGGCCCTGCTCTGTCTGGTGCTGCCCAACTTCACCGAGGGTGGCGCAATCGGCAGTATGTCGCGCGCCATGTCGTGGATGCTGATCATCATCTCGATCCTGCTCTACGGGGTCTTTCTGCTCATCCAGACCCGCAGCCACAGCCACTTCTTCGTCGACAGCGATCACGAGGATTATGAGGAGCACCACGGCCCGCTGCAGAGCAACGTCTATCACACCATCCTGCTGCTCGCCTACCTGCTGGTGGTGATCCTGCTGGCCAAGACCCTGGCCATCCCCATCAACTACGGGGTGCATGTGATGGACGCGCCCGCCGCACTGGGCGGCTTTATCGTGGCCTGCATCGTGCTGGCCCCCGAAGCAGTCGGCGCCATCAAGGCCGCCTTCAACAACCAGCTGCAGCGGGCAATGAACCTCTACTTCGGCTCTGTGTTGGCCACCATCGCCCTCACCGTGCCTGCCGTGCTCTTTATCGGCTCCATGCTGGGGCAGGAGGTGCGCCTCGGCCTCTCCCCCGCCGATATGGTACTGCTGGTCACGACCTTGATGGTCTGTAAAGTAACCTTCAGCAGCGGCCGCACCAATGTGCTCCATGGTGCGACCCATCTGGTGTTGTTCGTGGTCTATCTGTTCCTGATGTTCGAACACGGATAACCGCGTTCAACCAACGTCAGAAACGCAAAGACCGCCCGATTGGGCGGTCTTTTGTTATCTGCTCCCGGCAGTCACCGGCGCCAGTGAAGCGGCTCCCCCCTCATTCCCAACCCTTCTCCCGCCAGGAGAGAAAGGGGATCAAGGCTTACAGGCTGGGCAGTACCCCGACCGGGATCAGGTCGTTGTAGCTGGCACGGCCCAGCAGGGCGGCGGCCGCCTCGATGTCCGGCGCGAAGTACCTGTCCTTATCGTAGAAGCTCACCTCTGCCCGCAGTCGTCCCTTGGCCTGCTCGATCAGCTCGGTACTGCGCAACGGCGCGCGGAAATCCAGCCCCTGTGCTGCCGCCAGCAGTTCGACTGCCAGAATGCCGCGGGTATTTTCCGCCATGTCTGCCAGCCGACGGCCGGCGAAGGTCGCCATGGAGACATGATCCTCCTGATTGGCGGAGGTGGGCAGGCTGTCTACCGAGGCTGGATGGGCCAGGGTCTTGTTCTCGGAGGCCAGCGCCGCCGAGGTGACCTGAGCGATCATAAAGCCCGAATTCACCCCGCCGTTGTTGACCAGAAATGCCGGCAGACCGGACATCCGAGAGTCGATGAGCAGCGCCATCCGCCGCTCGGAGAGCGAGCCGATTTCGGCGATGGCCAGCGCCAGATTGTCGGCGGCGAAGGCCACGGGTTCTGCGTGGAAGTTGCCACCGGAGATGATCTCCTCATCATCGGCAAACACCAGCGGGTTGTCGGAGACCGCGTTGGCCTCGCTCGCCAATACCTCGGCGGCCTGGCGGATCTGGGTCAGGCAGGCTCCCATCACCTGCGGCTGGCAGCGCAATGAGTAGGGATCCTGCACCTTCTCGCAGTTGTGATGGGACATGCCTATTTCGCTGCCGTCCACCAGCAGGTGGCGATAGCAGGCGGCCGCGTCGATCTGGCCGCGCTGGCCGCGCACTTCGTGGATGCGGGCATCGAACGGCCGGCGGCTGCCAAGGGCGGCCTCCACACTCATGGCGCCTATGGTGATAGCACCGGCGTAGAGATCCTCGGCGTGGAACAGCCCTTCCAGCGCAAAGGCGGTGCTGGCCTGAGTGCCGTTGAGCAGCGCCAATCCTTCTTTGGGCGCCAGCGCGATGGGTTCGAGCCCGGCGATTTTCAGCGCAGTGGCGGCATCGATCAGCTCGCCCTTGTGGCGGGCCTTGCCCTCCCCGATCAGCAGGCAGCTCATATGAGCCAGCGGCGCCAGATCGCCGGAGGCGCCGACGGATCCTTTCTTCGGCACCACAGGGTAGACCTCGGCGTTGACGAGGGTCATCAGGGCCTCCAGCACCGTCAGGCGGATGCCGGAGAAGCCCCGCGCCAGCGAGTTGAGTTTGAGCACCATCATCAGCCGCACGGTGGCGTCATCCATGTACTCGCCAATCCCTGCCGCATGGGAAAGCACGATGGATCGCTGCAGCTCGTCGAGCTGCTCTACCGGAATGCGGGTGTTGGCCAGCAGGCCAAAACCGGTGTTGATGCCATACACCACCCGGTTCTGCTCGATCACCTTGGTAACTACGGCAGCGGAGGCGTGGATCCCCGGCAGCGCGGCCGGATCCAGTGAAATATGTACCGGCTCGCGGCTGACGCGGCGCAGGGTGGAAAGATCCAGCTCGCCCGGAGTAATAGTCAATTCAAACATGGTGTTACACCTTTCCTTTGACACCGTTGGCGCCGTCAATCATCGGCAGAACCAGTTTCGCCTCGCGGGCGCAGTTGATGGCAATCTCGTAGCCAGCATCCGCGTGGCGCATCACGCCGGTGGCCGGATCGTTGCGCAGCACCCGACCAACGCGGCGGGCCGCGTCATCGGAGCCGTCACAGACGATCACCACGCCGGAGTGCTGGGAGAAGCCCATACCGACCCCGCCGCCGTGGTGCAGGGAGACCCAGGTCGCGCCGCCGGCAGTGTTGAGCAGAGCGTTGAGCAGCGGCCAGTCGGAGACGGCATCGGAGCCATCCATCATCGACTCGGTCTCGCGGTTCGGGCTCGCCACCGAGCCGGAATCCAGATGGTCGCGACCGATGACGATGGGCGCTTTCAGCTCGCCGTTTTTCACCATCTCGTTGAAGGCCAGACCGAGCCGCACCCGATCCTTGACCCCGACCCAGCAGATCCGCGCCGGCAGCCCCTGAAACGCGATGCGCTCGCGGGCCATGTCGAGCCAGTTGTGCAGGTGAGGATCGTCGGGGATCAGCTCTTTGACCTTCTGATCGGTCTTGTAGATATCTTCCGGATCGCCGGAAAGGGCCACCCAGCGGAACGGCCCAATCCCCTCGCAGAACAGCGGGCGAATGTAGGCGGGGACGAAGCCGGGGAAGTCGAAGGCGTTCGTCACCCCCTCCTCAAGCGCCATCTGACGGATGTTGTTGCCGTAATCCAGAGTCGCCGCGCCGCGCTCTTGCAGGGTCAGCATCGCCTCCACCTGACGAGCCATGGAGCGGCGGGCTGCGCTGTTGACCTCGCCCGGCGCACTCTGTTGCAGCTCGCGCCACTTTGCCACGCTCCAGCCCTGGGGCAGGTAGCCGTGGATCGGGTCGTGGGCAGAGGTCTGGTCGGTCACCACATCCGGGGTGATGCCACGGGCCACCAGCTCGGCGAAGACGTCGGCGGCGTTGCCAAGCAGACCGACGGAGACCGCGCTGCCGCTCTGCTTGGCCTCGTCGATCATAGCCAGCGCCTCATCCAGGCTGTGGGCCTTCTTGTCCACATAACGGGTGCGCAGACGAAAATCGATGCGGGTCTCGTCGCACTCCACGGCGATCATCGAGAAGCCGGCCATGGTGGCGGCCAGCGGCTGGGCGCCGCCCATGCCGCCGAGACCACCGGTCAGGATCCAGCGCCCTTTGGGTTCACCGTTGAAGTGCTGATTGGCCACCGCGAAAAAGGTCTCGTAGGTGCCCTGCACGATCCCCTGGGTGCCGATATAGATCCATGAACCCGCGGTCATCTGGCCGTACATCATCAGGCCCTTCTTATCGAGCTCATTGAAGTGCTCCCAGTTGGCCCAGTGCGGCACCAGATTGGAGTTGGCGATCAGCACCCGCGGCGCATCCTTGTGGGTCTGGAACACCCCGACCGGTTTGCCGGATTGCACCAGCAGGGTCTGATCCTCATCGAGCCGGGTCAGTACCTCGACGATCTTGTCAAAGCAGGCCCAGTTGCGGGCGGCGCGGCCAATCCCGCCATAGACCACCAGCGACTGGGGATGCTCGGCCACCTCGGGATCCAGGTTGTTCATCAGCATCCGCAGCGGCGCCTCGGTGAGCCAGCTCTTGGCGGTCAGTTCGGTGCCGCGCGGGGCACGGATCACGCGGTTAGGATCATGACGGGGATCCTGCTGTTGCACAGGCATACACACTCCTTGTTGTATCAATAGGGTGCCTTCGGCGATATGCGGCCAAAGGGTTAACGGGTCAACAGATGAACCAGTCGCGCGGCCACGCGGGCGCTGCGGTTATCCTGATCCAGCGTCGGGTTGTACTCGGCCAGATCGGCGAGCCGCAGCTTGCCGCTGGCCCGGATACGGGCGATCAACGGTTCGATCACCGCCAGCTCCACACCGCGGGCGGCGGGGGCGCTCACTCCCGGCATCAGGTTGCCGGGCAGCACATCGAGATCGATGGTCAGATAGAGGTGATCACAATTGGCGATAAAGGCGTCCAGCCCACTTAGCAAGGTGGGCAGAGCACGCTCGCTCATGGCTTCATCTTTCACATACCAGACCCCCAACTCGTCGGCCCGTGCAAACAGCGCCTGGGTATTAGCTGTCTCGGCCACCCCAAGGCAGGCGTAGTGAAACGGCGTGCCCTGAGCGGCGCACTGCTCGGCGATCTGGAAGAAGGGAGTGCCGGAGCTTGCCAATTCCTGCTTCATGCGCAGGTCAAAGTGAGCATCGAGGTTGATAATGCCGACCCTGCCACTGCCGCCCAGATGACGGTTAAGGCCGCTCCAGCTGCCGAAGGCCACCTCGTGGCCGCCCCCCAGCACCAGCGGGAAGTGGCCCAGATCGAGCGCAGCGGCGACCCGCTCGGCCAGATGGCCGTGGGCGGCATCGAGATCGCCATTGGTACAGCTCACATCCCCACCATCGTAGACGGGGCGACTCAGATGCCAAGCGGTGTTGGCCAGCAGCTTGCGCACCGCTTGCGGCGCCCCGGCAGCACCAATGCGCCCCTTGTTGCGGCGCACCCCTTCATCGCAGGCAAAACCGAACAGCACTACACCTGCTGCCTCTTGTGTTCCGGCGGTCCAGGGCTGCACCTTGTCATGCCAGCGCAGGGCCAACTCGCCATCTTCCGGATCCTGCCGCCCCTGCCAGAGCGACATGTCGATCGGGTTGAACTTATCCATGGAGGGTCTCCTCGCCGTTGAAGATGCGGCCTGCCAGCTGATCGACGCCGACCATGTAACTCAGCTCGGCCGGATGGGCGCAGTGCCAGATCAGGAAATCGGCTGCCATGCCGACCCTGAGCTGACCAAGGCGATCCTGCTCGCCAAGTGCTTTGGCGGCGTGACGGGTCACCCCGACCATGGCCTCCAGCGGGGTCAGGCCAAACAGGGTGCAGGCCATGTTCATCGCCATCCGCAGCGAGACGATGGGGGCCGTGCCCGGGTTGATGTCGGAGGAGACCGCCATCGCCACCCCCGCCCTGCGCAGCGCGGCGACCGGCGGCAGCTTGGTCTCTTTGAGGAAGTAGAAGGCGGTGGGCAGCAGGGTGGCGACCACGCCACGGTGGGCCAGCGCCAGGATCCCTTCCGGATCCAGATACTCCAGATGGTCCACCGAGAGGGCGCCAAAGTTGGCGGCCAGCGTGCTGCCACCGAGGTTGGAGAGCTGATCCATATGCCCCTTCACCGGCAGGCCGTATTGATCCGCCGCCAGATAGACCTGCTCAGTCTGGGCCAGCGAAAAGCCGATGTGCTCGCAGAAGACATCTACCGCATCGGCCAGACCCGCCTCGGCGGCGGCCGGGATGATCTCCTGACAGATGGTCTCGACCCAGCTGTCGGGATCGTCGCGATACTCCGGCGGCACAGCATGGGCCGCCAGCAGAGTGGTCTTGACCCGGATCGGCAGCGCCTCTCCCAGTCGGCGGGCCACCCGCAGCATCTTGAGTTCATCATCCAGCGTCAGGCCATAGCCGGACTTGATCTCCACTGTGGTGACCCCCTCGCGGATCAGGGATTTCACCCTTGGCAGCGCCAGCTCGAACAGTTGCTCTTCGCTGGCGGCACGGGTCGCACGCACCGTGCTGATGATGCCGCCGCCCCGACGGGCGATCTCGGCATAGGGCACTCCCTGCTGGCGCAGCTCGAACTCCTCGGCACGGCTGCCGGCGAAGACCAGATGGGTGTGACAATCGATAAGGCCGGGGGTGACCAGCTTGCCCCGCATATCCTGCCAGTGAGCGGGATACGGCCCCTTCAACTCGGCCATCGGCACCAGCGCGTGGATCTTGCCATCCTTCACGCCGATGGCGTGGAGCGGCAGCAGGCCGTAGTCGGCCAGCTCATCATTCAGGGTAGCGGGCGTCACGTTGAGCCAGACCCGCTCGCAGTTCAACAGTTCCTTGTTCATAGCGACCTCAAATGTATATACATATTCTTATAGTCGATCTCTATGACGAAAGAAAGAACGAAGTTCACATCCTGATAACAGCATCAAACTTAGAGTTTAAGCACAAAAAAGCCCACCAGGAGGTGGGCTTTGCAAAATCGAGTTGTATAGACATTTACTCCAGCTGAGTCTTGGAGCTGAGCTTGTAGCGGGAACCTGGGGAGAGCAAACGGGCGTAGGAGACCAGATGCCCCTCCGACCAGGTACGCCGGTGCAACAACAGGCAGGGGGAATCTACGCGGATCTGCAACAATCCCGCCTCACCGGCGCTCGGCAGCACGGCTTCCACCACGTGCTCCATCTCGGAGAGGGGGCAGACATCCATCAGATAGCGGTTGGGAGTTTGCAGGGTGAAATCCTGCTCGCCATAGCCTGGCAGGCGCCCGGCATCGACGAAGCGTTCCTCCAATTGCAACGGCTCCCCATCGGCCTGATGGACGATCAGGCTGTGAAAGATGGGGGCGCCAACCCGCAGCCCCAGTTGTACCGCCACCTTCTCGTCGGCGGCCAGTCGCTGCAGCCGGATAACCCGGGCACTGTATTGGCCGCCACGCTCGGCGATCTCATCGGCAATATTGCGAATAGCCAGCAGCTGCGACTCGGTGCGCCTGTCCGCCACGAAGCTACCGGAACCGGCGGTACGCACCAGCCACCCTTCCGCCACCAGTTCCCGCAGCGCCCGGTTGACCGTCATCCGGCTCACGGTGAACTGCTCGCACAGGGCCGCTTCGGTCGGGATCCTGTCCCCCGCCTGATAGTGGCGTTCGCGGATCCCGTCCAGAATGTGCTGCTTGATCTGCAGATAGAGGGCTGGCGCCACCATGAAGCTCCCTAGCGCCGACGGTGGGGCGGACGCATATCCGGCCAGGCGCGGTAGACGTCGGGGATCTGATCCGGGCCGCTGATGCAGAGATCGAGATCGTGCAGCAGACCATCCTTGATCCCGTAGATCCAGCCATGCACCGCCAGCTCCTGCCCCTTGCGCCAGGCGTTCTGGATGATGGTGGTGTGGCAGACGTTGGCGACCTGCTCGGCCACGTTCAGCTCGCACAGGTAGTCGAAGCGCTCGTGCTCATCCTCGATGGCCTCGAGCTCTTCACCATATTTGAAGTAGACATCCTTGATGTTGCGCAGCCAGTTGTCGATGAGACCCAGCTCCTGATTCTGCATCGCGGCCTTGACGCCGCCGCAGCCATAGTGACCGCAGACGATGATGTGCTTCACCTTGAGCACTTCTACCGCGTATTGCAGCACGGAGAGGCAGTTGAAATCGGTATGTACAACCAGATTGGCGACGTTGCGGTGGACGAAGACATCCCCCGGCAGCAACCCCATCAGCTGGTTGGCGGGGACCCGGCTGTCGGAACAACCGATCCAGAGGTATTCGGGGGCCTGCTGGGCAGAAAGAGTGGCAAAGAAAGCGGGATCTTCGGCTTTGATCCGTTCGGCCCACTCACGGTTGTTGGTAAACAGGTCGTTCAACAGTTTCACTTCTGCTCTCCCTAATGTGGCAGTGGCGGCAACATAACACACTCAAGGGTAACCAAAGCAAGGCCGACCAGATCCTTGCGAAACAAAAACAGGGCCATCAGGCCCTGTTTTTATGAGAGGAAGCATCAGGCTTCCATGGCATCTTTCAGCTTCTTGAGTGCGTTTTTCTCAA
The DNA here is from genome assembly GCF_049173895.1 of Aeromonas sp. 602200. Lineage (NCBI taxonomy): Bacteria > Pseudomonadati > Pseudomonadota > Gammaproteobacteria > Aeromonadales > Aeromonadaceae > Aeromonas > Aeromonas sp. 602200. The sequence continues at coordinate 114,879 of NZ_JAAKSL010000005.1, read as the reverse complement.
GCTGACGCACACGCTCGGCAGAGACGCCGTAGGTATCGGCCAGCTCCTGCAGAGTGGTCTTGCTGTCATCATCGAGCCAGCGGGCGCGGATGATGTGTTGGCTGCGCTCATCCAGGGTGGCGAGGGCAGAGCTCAGACGACGGGTGGCATGATCGTCCCAGTTGTCATTCTCGATGGTCGCGGCCAGATCGGAGGATTTATCCTCCAGATAGTGAACCGGAGCGAAACCGCCCTCTTCTTCATCATCACCAACCAGATCGAACGCCTGATCGTAGTTGGCCATCCGCGCTTCCATCTCGGTCACGTCAGCGGCAGAGACGCCGAGATCGGCCGCCACGGCCTGAACCTCTTCGTGGTTCAGCCAGCCCAGACGTTTTTTGGATTTGCGCAGGTTGAAGAAGAGCTTGCGCTGGGCCTTGGTGGTCGCCACCTTGACCATGCGCCAGTTGCGCAGGACATATTCGTGGATTTCGGCCTTGATCCAGTGCACTGCAAAGGAGACCAGACGCACGCCGACCGTCGGGTCGAAGCGCTTGACCGCCTTCATCAGGCCGATGTTGCCTTCCTGAACCAGATCGGCCTGAGGCAGGCCGTAACCGGCATAACTCTTGGCGACATGAACGACAAAGCGCAGGTGCGACATAACCAGCTGACGAGCAGCCTCGAGATCGCCATCCTGCTGCAAACGCTCAGCCAGTTCACGCTCTTCCTCTGCGCTCAGCACAGGAATAGAGTTTACTGCCTGGATATAGCCTTCCAGACTACCTTGCGGAATCAGAGCCATAGTGCGCTGCAATGAAGTTCCCATCTGTTACCTCTTACTTTTCAATCGAATCAGTCTAACACCCTGAGAGGGTCTGTCTACTGACCGGATGCCATTCTGCGGCGTGTATCAAAGAACATGCCCAGTTTTAGACCGGCTTATCTTAAGCCTGCAGGATGAATCATGAATGAACAGTCAAAAAAAGGGGGTCACAATGAAGGACCCCCGAAAAGTAGCATGCTAAGTCCATTGTTGCGGAGCTCGCAACCTTCACATGCTTGCCAAGTCTGACGAGCAAGGCAGAGGGGCCACACCCGTATAAATGCTTCAGCTTTAATAGACTGCTTATAAATCAGAAGGTTCACTGGATCTCGCGAAGATCCGGAAGATCATTGTTATTCAGAATACTCTGACTATGGGGGCCAAGCCAGAAACGGCCCCTCTTTTACTTGATCCGACTCTCAAAATCCAGCGATTTACTTTGATGACAAAGTAATCAGGATGGTTCGATGTCGCGAATGTGGCGATGGACCGAGAACCAGGAGGCAATCAGCCCCAGCAGAGCGCCCAGCAAGATCAGATTGATCCCGTCTACCGCCCCCATGCCAACCAGCCGGAAGTTACTGTTATACAAGCCCGCTAGCTCCTTCACCACCCCTTCGCTCCAGATCACCATCACTTCGGTCAGCCACCAGGCCAGCATGCCGCCGATGACCCCGAACCAGATACCGGTATAGAGGAAAGGACGATGAATAAAGGAATCGGTCGCCCCCACCAGCTTGAGCACTTCAATCTCGGAACGCTGGTTGAGGATGTTGAGACGCAGGGTATTGCCGACGATCAGCAATACGGCGGAGAGCAACAGCACCGCGATACCGGTAATGGTGTGGCGCAGCAGGTTCATGATCCCCTGCAGCCGGGTCAGCCACTGCAGATCCAGTTTGCCCTGTTCGACCCCCACCTCGTTGTTGAGCTTGCTGAGCAGCTCGGCGGCCCCTTCAGGGTTCTGCCAGCGTGGATCCGGAATGACGCTCAGCACAGGCGGTAGCGGGTTGCTGTCCAGATAATCGAGGGCATCGCCAAAGCCTGAGATCTCGCGAAACTCCCGCAACGCATCGTCACGGCTCAGGTAGGTGACCGAATCCACCTCGGGATAGAGCAGGATCCGGTGCTGCAGATCGAGAATGCTCTGCTCCGGCAGATCCTTGCGCAGGTAAAGAGAGATCTGGGAACTGCTCTGCCAGCTCCCCTCCACCACCTCGGCGTTTTTCAGCAGCACGTGGAAGCAGGATGGCAGCGCCAGACTGACGCCAAGCACCGCCAGCGTCATCAGGGAGGCGAGCGGATTGCGCCACAACTCTCCGAGACTGGCAAACGCCTGCCGCACATGGTCAACCCCGTACATCATCAGACGGCGCAGCGGCGGTTGTTTATGACGAACGATAGCCATCAGAGCTCCTCCCCGGCCGAATACATGCGACCCGCCTTGAGGGTCAGGGTGCGATAGCGCATGCGAGCGATCAGCCCCAGATCGTGGGTGGCAATCAGTACCGAGACCCCAAAATTGTTGAACTCCTGAAATAGCCGCATGATATCCATGGATAGCTGGGGGTCCAGGTTGCCGGTCGGTTCATCCGCCAGCAGCAGCGGCGGCTTGTTGACGATGGCACGGGCGATGCCGACCCGCTGCTGCTCACCACCGGAGAGCATGCGCGGCTGGTAACGCTCCTTGCCGAGCAGCCCCACCTTGTCCAGCGCCGCCGCCACCCGCTTGTTGATGTCCGCATGGCTGTAACCATCGATCACCAGCGGCAGCGCCACGTTGTCGAACACGGTTCTGTCCATCAGCAGGCGATGATCCTGAAAGATCATCCCGATCTGGCGGCGAACATAGGGGATCTGGCTGCGCTGGATATGGCTGACATCATCGCCATGAAAGAAGACGCGACCATCGGTCGGACGCTCCATCACGCTGATCAGTTTGAGGAGGGTACTCTTGCCCGCCCCCGAGTGCCCGGTTAGAAAGGCCATCTCTCCCTTGCGCAGGTGAAAGCTGACCTTCTGCAACGCCTGATGGCCACCGCTGTATACCTTGCTGACCTTGTCAAAACGAATCATAACGGTTCCCTGACATTGACAAACCCCGACCGAAGTCGGGGTATGGAACACTTAATCATCACGGCTGAGCTGACTCATCGCGGCTGAAGAGCGCCTCGATGAAATCGTTGGCAACGAAGGGACGCAGATCGTCGATCCCCTCGCCCACCCCGATATAGCGGATCGGGATCTGGAACTTGTCGGCCACCGCGAAGATGACGCCGCCCTTGGCGGTGCCATCCAGCTTGGTGAGGGTGATGCCGGTCAGGCCAACCGCCTCGCTGAACAGCTTGGCCTGGCTCAGGGCGTTCTGGCCGGTGCCGGCATCCAGCGTCAGCATGATCTCGTGGGGGGCCTCTTCATCCAGCTTCTTCATCACCCGTACTACCTTCTTGAGCTCTTCCATCAGGTTGCTCTTGTTCTGCAGGCGACCGGCTGTGTCGGCGATCAGCACGTCAGCCCCGCGGGAGCGGGCGGCCTCGATGGCGTCATAAATAACGGAGGCGGAGTCGGCACCGGTATGCTGGGCAATCACTGGAATGTTGTTGCGCTGGCCCCATACCTGCAGCTGCTCGACCGCAGCGGCACGGAAGGTGTCACCCGCTGCCAGCATCACGCTCTTGCCTTCAGCCTGGAACTGCTTGGCCAGCTTGCCGATGGTGGTAGTCTTGCCGACGCCATTCACGCCGACCATCAGGATCACGTAAGGCTTCTTGCTGGTGTCGATCATCAGCGGCTGCTCGACCTTGGCCAGCATCTCGCCCATATCCTGTTTGAGCAAACCGTAGAGCGCCTCGGCATCCTTGAGCTGCTTGCGATCCGCATGCTGCACCAGCCCCTCGATGATACGAGTGGTGGTATCCACACCGAGATCGGCGGTCAGCAGCTGGGTTTCCAGCTCTTCAAACAGCTCATCGTCGATCTTCTTGCCACGGAACAGGCCGAAGAAACCGGAACCGATATTCTCCTTGGTGCGAACCAGACTGCGTTTGAGGCGAGCAAAGAAGCCCTCCCGCTGCGGTTTGTCCTGGGTGTCGTCGTCCACCTTGGCGGCCAACGGCAGGGCAGCCAGTGCGGCAGCCTCAGCCTCCATCGCGGCGACCAGGCGCATATCTTCCGCTCGCTGGGCCTCTTTGGCGATACGGGCTTCTTCCGCAGCCTGAGCTTCAGCGGCAATGCGAGCTTCTTCCGCGGCGCGAGCTTCAGCAGCAATGCGAGCTTCTTCCGCAGCACGGGCTTCGGCAGCAATACGAGCCTCTTCCGCAGCGCGAGCTTCAGCAGCAATACGAGCCTCTTCAGCCGCACGGGCTTCAGCGGCAATACGAGCCTCTTCCGCAGCACGGGCTTCGGCGGCAATACGAGCCTCCTCTGCAGCGCGAGCCTCGGCGGCAATGCGAGATTCTTCCGCGACGCGAGCCTCGGCGGCAATGCGAGATTCTTCTGCGGCGCGAGCTTCGGCGGCGATACGAGCATCTTCTGCAGCGCGAGCCTCGGCGGCGATACGAGCATCTTCTGCAGCGCGAGCCTCGGCAGCAATACGAGCCTCCTCTGCAGCGCGGGCTTCGGCAGCGATACGTGCCTCTTCCGCAGCGCGAGCTTCGGCAGCAATACGAGCCTCTTCGGCTGCCTTGACCTCAGCGGCTTGCGCTTCTGCGGCAGAGCGAGCGGCTTCAGCGGCACGCTCCTCTGCGGCGATCAGCGCTTCGTTGACGATCACCGGCTCCAAATCGGAAGCGCACTCCTCCACCACCAGTGGGCCGTGGTCGTCCAGCTCGGTCGGCAGGCAGCAATCATCTTGCAAAACGGAATTCTGTGCGCTGGCAGGCACTTCGGGGGCAACGGCCGGCGTACTATCGGAAACAGTGGTATCGGAAACGGGAGCGGGGGTAGCAGTGACCTCGGGCTCAACGGTAACGGGGGTGGCTTGGGGTGTCTGTGGTTGGACAGCCTCAGCCTCTTCTTTCTTGCGGCCGAAACCCAGCCAGGAAAACAAACCTTTTGCCATCTAAAAATACTCACATCAAAGGCTGACTGCTAAGATAGCCGTCCCTTGGCGGGTCGGCATAAAAATGAACCGCCTTATACTACCACTTTATTTTCTGACGATGAAACGCGATGCCCAGAGTGAAATCCAGCCGTAGCAACCCGAGCAAGAGTCCTGCCCCGCAAGGAAAATCGGGCTTTGTAAGAATCATCAGCGGCCAGTGGCGAGGCCGCAAATTGCCGGTCAAGGATGTGGAGGGGCTCAGACCCACCACGGATCGCGTCAAGGAAACCATCTTCAACTGGCTGGCCCCCCATATTCGCGGCACCCGCTGCCTGGATCTGTTTGCCGGCAGCGGCGGACTCGGACTGGAGGCGCTGTCGCGCTATGCCGAGCAGGTGACCCTGATCGAAATGGACAAAGGGGCCGCCGACCAGATCAAGAAGAACCTGACCGCTCTCGGCAGCAGTCAGGGTCAGGTGATCCAGTCAGATGCAGTGAGCTGGCTGCAAGGCCCGGCCACGCCGTTTGATCTGGTGTTCCTCGATCCGCCGTTTCGCCGCGAGCTGCTGCCGCAAGTGTGCGAACTGCTGGAGCAGCGCGGCTGGCTGGCAGCGGACGCCCTCATCTATCTGGAGCGGGAGAAGGAGATGGCCGATCTGGCGCTGCCCGCCAGCTGGCAACTACTCAAGGACAAACAGGCCGGTCAGGTCTGCTATCAACTCTATCTAAGGGAGGTAAACAATGAAGCGAGTCTTTAATCTGTTGGCGATGGGGCTGATATTGTTCTTCTGGTTTGGTGTGCTGATGAGCCTGATTGCCCCGCTGCCCGGCAAACTCAACGGCTTTCTGCCGGTCTGCGGCGTGATCGTCGCCCTGCTGCACTGGCTGCAGGCCAGCATGATCAAGGCAGCTTGCAAACGCTACTTCGCTGTCACCAAGGCCGAGTTTGTCACTGTGCTGATATTTGGCGTGTTTGGCATGGTCGACATTCGTCAGCGCCTGCAAGAGATCGTCAACGCCGCCCAGCGCGGCAATCTCTCGGACAAACCATAAAGAAAAGGGGACGGCGGTAGCCGTCCCCTAGAGTCGTGTCGTCCTGTCCGTAGAACTGCAATGCTCCCTGCAATCCCTGACGTTATCCTAATCCTTTGGAATATCCCCTTTCCAATCCGTTGGCGTGTCCTGCGGCGTTCCTGGCCTGGCAATTCATCCTGAACTGCTTCCCTGTCTCCATCCTGGAGGTGTCCATTACCACGTCCTGTGGGGTTCCTTGCGTCTTCCTGACAGATAACCATCCGGGTTATCTCACTTCATCCTGAAGTATTCCTCTCGCATCCGGCGAGGTCCTGTTCATCCTGAAGAACGAGGTTCCGTTCGTTCTACTCCCATCCCGAGAGTGTCCTGCCGCATCCCGCGGTGTTCCTTTATTCATCCGTAACGATAATCATCCTGATTATCGAGCTCATCCTGAGGTGTTCCTTGTCCACATCCTGCGGACTATTCCATCTTTATGCGCTGCCCTGCATCCTGCCGGACCAGCTCCGTCCTTGTGAGACCCATACTAAGGAAATGCGCCCCCCGAACAAGGGCCATCCGATGATAAAGATCCGATGCAGCTCTCATCCCAAAAAACAAACTTAAAAACTAACCCTTTAATATCAGTTATTTATTTAGTTTCACGGGAAAGTTCGATCATTCTGGCATGGCTTCGCGTACGGCTCAAAGCGCCAGCCTCTTACAGTCGCTATGGCAGATCTCTTACACGGGTTTCGCCCCCAAAAACGGGGAAGGAAAACGGTTCAATCCTGACGTTAAGACTTAAAAATTAGTTGAATAAATATGCTTAAAAAAACCGCAAAAAAAAGCCGAGACCAGGCTCGACTCTTCAACATTCCAATTTTTTAATCAGCTCAAGCGGTTGGCCGGATTGAGATAGGCCTTGCGCAACGATTCCGGTGCCAGCACCTCCAGTTCACCGCCGATGTTGTTCAACCAGCTGCGAAACTCCGGGGTGTCCTGCACTTCGGTCTCCACCACCACGCTGCGCTTGTCATAGCGGGTCATGCGCGGATTGTTGCCGGGGATCTGGTTATCCACCAGCGACGGGCTGTTGGCATCGATCCGGCCGACGAAGCGGATCGGGCCGCTCACATCCTGATAGCCCTGATCGCGGATCAGCTTCTGGATATTGAAATCCTTCGGCTGGGTGGCGCTGAAGTTGGTCAGCTCCACGTTCTTGATATGGTCAAACGGGATGCCGTAAACCTTGGGATCCAGCTCGGATAGTGTGCAGAGCAGGATCGGCCCGTCCGGCTGATTGAGAATGCCGAGCGGGTTGATACGGTCGTAGCAGAGCCACACGGTGCGCTCTTTGATCACGCGCTGGATCTCGGCACTGAACTTGCGACCACGCCAGAGCGCATCGCGGATCAGGGTGCTGCGACGGATCTCCGGGTTGCCGGCAAACGGGCGCGGTGACTGGTGGACACTCTCCAGCCAACGTTCGGCCAGTTCACTCTGGCTGTCGCGGATCACCTGGCTCGCCTTGTCGACCAGCGGATTCAATTCAGTCAGTACACTCGCCGGCAACAGTTGGCTCGCCTGATCACTCCATGTTTTCAGGGCCACCGCCAGCGAGAGCGGCATGATATTGGCAAAGTCGTTGAGGCCGTGGCGCTCGAAGCACCAGCCATGGGGTTTGCTGCGCTCGTCCGAGGTGAGGTCGAACAGTCCCATGCCGGACATCTCCTCCAGGTCCCGTTGCACGGTACGCAGACTGACGTGGATGCCTTCCTCTTCCAGTTTTACCTGGAGTTGGCTGGCGGTCAGCTTGTAAGGGCGGTGCGGGATGCAACGCGCCAAGGTCAGTTGTCGTAACAGCTTCTTGCTCATGGTGCTTGCCTTCACTGGTTTAGCGTTGACTGTATGCTAGTCGTGACTTGCGACAGTCTATGTCGTAAGTTTTGTAGCGACAACTGTCGCCATTTTCATACAAAACTACACATGCATTTGATTTGTAAGAAAAAATATTAATAAGGACGGCTAACTTGACGTTTTCAGACAAGCTAAGCGCATCGAAGAAAACTAAATGGAGAGGCAGGCTAACATAGAGGGGCTTAGGATTTTTCTGAATCTGTTCTTTTGAGATAGCCGGAGGGAGGCAATCCTCCCTCCCAGCCAAATCACGTCAGCCACGACCAGGCTGACTTGGTGATGGCCGCACCGACCATGTAGCCAAACACCGCCAGTGCCGCCACACCGGCCACCAGCTTCTGACCGCGGGCCGGGCGCTTGAGCGCCATGACACCCAGACCGATATAGAGCACCAGTGCAATCAGCTTGGCCATCAGCCAGGGTTGTTGACCCGGGCTCAACTGCAAGGCCACCGCCAGCAACACCCCAAACAGCAGCAGGAAGGTGTCGTTGATATGCGGCAGGATCTTCAGCCACTTCTGCTGCAACCGATCGCTGCCGGCCAGCGCCAGACTCCAGCGATAGATAAAGAGCAGCAGACTGACCAGCGCCAGCGTCATATGCAGGTGTTTAAACATGGGGTAATAGGCAATCATTTTGCTTCCTTGTCGTCGTCGGGTAACCCGCTGTTCCAGTTATGGGCATGGATACGCTCCTGCCCCTCCTCGTCGTCTTGCAACAGATCGGAGAGGATCTCCCGGTATTGCAGGCTCTTGTTGATATAAGTGTGCTCGTCGTCCAGATAGTTGACCTGCTCGCGCAACAGCCAGTTATCGTGCTGCTTGAAGGTCTGCCCCGCCCGCCAGGCCTGGTTGGCACGAAAACCGAGCTGGGTCAGGGCTTCCACCCCCAGATCGACCGCCGAGCCCAGGGTTTCCCGGTGAACGCTCTCGACCCCGTGGCGCAGGATCTCGTGGGCGTGGGGCCGATCTAGCGCTCGCGCCAGGATCTTCAGGTGCGGGAAGTGCTTCTGCACCATCTCGATCACCGCCAGCGAGGTAGCCGGATCGTTGATGGAGAGCACCAGCAGCTTCGCCTTGTGCGCCCCGGCAGCATGGAGCAGATCGATCCGGCTGGCATCGCCATAGAAGACCTGATAGCCATACTTGCGCAGGGTCTCTATCTGGCTGGCATCCTGCTCGAGGATGGTGGTACCGATGCCGTGACCGTGCAGCAGACGCCCCACGATCTGGCCGAAGCGGCCGAAGCCCGCGATGATCACCGGATGCTCCACCAGCTCAGGTTGCTCATGCTGCGGCGCGTCGCTCTGGTTACGGTAATCGAACCAGGGCTGGATCACCCGATCGTTGAGGATCAGCAGCAGCGGGGTGAGCGCCATGGAGAGCGCTACCACCAGCGTCAGCAGCGAGATGGTCTCACCGGGCAGCACCCGGTTCTGGGCGGCAAACGAGAAGAGCACGAAGGCAAACTCACCGCCCTGTGCGAGCGCCAGCGCGAAGGTCCAGCGTTGACTCGGCGAGATGCGGATGATGAAGCCGAGCGCCATCAGCACCAGCCATTTGAGCACCATCAGGCCAACCACCAGCGTCGGGATGAGAAAAGGGTGTTCGGCAAACAGCCCGAAGTCGATCCCCGCCCCCACCGACATAAAGAACAGGCCGAGCAGCAAGCCCTTGAACGGCTCTATGTCGGCCTCCAGCTCATGGCGATATTCGCTGTCGGCCAGCACCACACCGGCGAGGAAGGAGCCGAGAGCGGGCGAGAGCCCCACCGACTCCATCAACACGGCGATAGCGATCACCAGCAGCAGGGCGGCGGCGACGAAGATCTCCCGCATGTGGGACTGGGCGATGGCACGAAACACCGGCCGCATCAGGTAGTGGCCACCCAGCACTATGCCTGAGATGGCCGCGACTACCAGCAGGCCGTGCTGCCACCCCGCCAGCTCGGAGCCACCATTGCTGGCGACCGGCGCCATGGCCAGCAGTGGCAACAGCGCCAGGATCGGAATGACCGCAATATCCTGAAACAGCAGCACCGCAAAGGCGGAGCGACCGCTCTCGCTCTGCATCAGCTTGCGTTCCTGCAGGCTCTGCAACACGATGGCGGTCGAGGAGAGCGCCAGAATCAGGCCGATGGCCAGCCCCTGTTGCAGCGGCAAACCGATCAGGTGCGCCACGCCGGTCAGTGCCGCCGTGGTGAGCAGCACCTGCAGGCCGCCGGTGCCGAGGATCGGCCCCTTCAGCTGCCACAAGAGGGCCGGACGCAATTCAAGACCGACCAGAAACAGCATCAGCACCACGCCAAACTCGGCGAAGTGCATCACATCCTTCTGCTCCCCCACCAGCCCCAGCAGAAAGGGGCCTATGATGATCCCCGCCAGCAGGTAGCCGAGCACCGAACCGAGCCCCCAGCGCTTGGCCAGCGGCACCGCAATAACCGCTGCCGAGAGATAGATAAAGGCATCAAACAGGATCCCGTGGCCCATCAGTCAGCCCTCCGTGTGAACATCTGGTCCGGCTCATAAGCTCGGCCAACAAGCTGCCCATGTGTCATCAGAGCACCTCCAGCAAGTCGCGCAGATAAGGACGCCCGGCCAGCTGCTCTGGGGTCAGCTGATCGTCACGCAAGGCGCAAAGCAGCTGACGGTAATCCTGCCCACAGCGGCGCAGAGCGGCGGGATCCTTGATCTTGTGAAAGGAGTGCAGCACGAAAGGGGGCAGCCAGTTCATGCCGCACAAGGTGGCAGCCTGCTGAAATGGCAGCAGAAAATCGAGCAACGGTCGGCTGTTGTAACCCTCGCTGCAGTAGGACTCCGGCGCCCCGCCGGTGGTGATGGCGCTCAGCCACTGCTTGCCCTTGAGGGCGTGGGCTTCAGGGCCGTAGGCATAGCCATACTCCAGCACCAGATCCATCCACTCTTTCATGATGGCCGGGCAGGAGTACCAGTAAAACGGGTGCTGGAAGACGATGATGTCGTGCTCACAGAGCAGCGCCTGCTCCCGCTTCACATCGATAAACATGTCGGGATAGTGCTGATAGAGGTCGTGAACCGTGACCCCCTCCAGCCCCTCAATCGCCTGCAACAGCTGCTTGTTGGCCCGCGAGCTCTGCAGCGCGGGATGGGAAAAAATAACCAGAATGCGTTTCATGACCACATCACCCGAACAAAGCCTTGCGGTGCAAGGCGAGGTAAACAGAAAAGGGGAGTCTGGGGAGCTGCATCGTAAAGGTGCACAGGAGAGCGACCTTATCAGGAAGCGCCATAGCCTGCCAACTCGGGGATCAGCTCCCGCAGCGCCGGATTGAGGGTCTGGTGGGCGGGATAGCAGAGCCCGATCCGGCGAAACATCCGCGGCCCGCTCACCGGCAGGGTACAGAGCCCCGCCTCATCCTCGACCAGCCCGTCCGGCAGAAAACTGATGCCGACCCTCGCCAGCACCAGCGCCATCACCAGCCCCTTGCTCTCGGCCTTTGCCACCAGATTGAGGGTAAGGCGGTCACAGGCCAGCAGGCCGATAGTCTGCTGATGGGCCTCACAGGGTGGGCACTCAATAAAATCATAATGTTGCAGCTCGGCCAGCTCGATCCTTTCGCGACTGGCAAGGGGATGGTCGACCGGCACGCAGAGCACGTAATCCTCCTCCCACAGCGGCAGGAAGATCTCGTCCTCCCGGCGCAAGGCATCCAGCGTCAAACGGCAGTCGGCGGGTGTGGTGTAGTCGGAGAGGGTGAGATCCAGTTGCGGCAACACGCGCTGTACTTGCTGCAACAGCCCGGCCACCCGGCGGCGACTCAAGTCCGGCATGATGGCGATATTAAGCCTCGCACGCGTCGCTTTCTGGCGAAACAGCTCCGGCAGACGGCGCGCCTCCTCCACCAGCTTGACCGCGTGAGGATAGAGATAGTGGGCCGGATCTTTCGCCACCACCCCCTTCTTGCCCCGGACAAACAGGCTGTCACCGAGCGCCTCTTCCAGCTGGCGCAGCCCCGCCGAGAGGGAGGGCTGGCTGACGTGGCAACGCTCGGCCGCCGCCGTGATGTTCTTCTCTTCATAGATGGCGATGAAGAAACGCAGCAATCTCAAGTCCAGCATAAACCAACCATAGTTTTTTCAGATGATAACCAGCGGAAAACAATATTTATCACTTATAGATGCAGTGACTATAGTGATTGGGTTCCGTGCTGGCCAGCCACCTGTTTGCTCAAACCGACTCTTGAATCAGAAGGAAAGACCCATGTCCAAATCTCTCGTCGTGATCACCGGTGCCTCCGCCGGGATCGGTGCCGCCATCGCCCGAGCCTTCTCTGCCGCCGGTCATCCGCTGCTACTGCTGGCCCGCCGGGTCGAGCCGATGCAGGCACTGAACCTGCCCGATACCCTCTGCATCGGGGTCGATGTAACCGACACCGCAGCCATGAAGGCCGCCATCCAGCAGGCAGAAGCCAAATTTGGCCCGGTCGGCTGCATGGTCAACAACGCCGGCGTCATGCTGCTGGGTCAGGCAGATGTGCAGGATCCCGCCGAATGGCAGCAGATGCTCAACATCAACGTGATGGGGGTGCTGAACGGCGTCCACGCAGTGCTGGCAGGCATGAAGGAGCGCCGCAGCGGCACCATCATCAACATCAGCTCCATCGCCGGTCGCAAGACCTTCCCGAACCATGCTGCCTACTGCGCCACCAAGTTCGCCGTGCACGCCCTGACCGAAAACATCCGGGAAGAGGTGGCCGATGTCGGCGTGCGGATGGTGACCATTGCCCCGGGTGCGGTCGAGACCGAGCTGCTCAGCCACACCACTGACGAGAGCATCAAGGCCGGTTACCACGACTGGAAAGATCAGATGGGCGGCGTCATTGCGCCGGAAGTGATCGCCGATGCCGTGCTCTACGCCTGGAACCAGCCTGCCAACGTCTGCGTGCGCGAGATCGTGCTGGCGGCGACCCGTCAGCAACCTTAATCCTGGCTGACTGACACCATGGGGAGGGCTTGACCCTCCCCCGGGGCACAGAGTTACCATGTGCCCCTTGTTATTTTCGAGTCATTCCATGGTTCTCACCCGTCGCCAACTCGCCCACGCCCGTCGCTGGCTCCCCCTATGGAGCCTGGTGCTGGTGTTGATGTCGTTTGGCAGCCGGGCCGCAACCGACCTCTGTACCCTGACTACCCACTGCAGCCAGAGCGAGCGTACCCTGGAAAAAGCGATGCCCTGCGGTAGCTTTACCACCGCCCTCTCGATGACGCTGGTAGGCAGCGACAGCCTGACGGTAGCCGTACTGGAACCGGATACCCCCGACTTCGCCTCCCCCTCTCTCTTTATGCCGGACGCCCCGTGCGAGCGGCTCGAACGTCCCCCACGCACCCGGACCTGAAACGCATCCCGTATCGGGCATCTTTTCTTTCAATCTGAGGTGAGTGATGTACAAACCCCTGTTACTGGCCATGCTGGCCGGTACCGTCAGCTTTTCGGCCCTCGCGGCCGAGAAGATGACCGTCTACAAATCCAAATATTGTGGCTGCTGCCAAAGCTGGAACGAGCACATGGAGCAGAATGGCTTCGAACTGGAGGTCATCGAAACCGAACAGCTCGGCGCAGTGAAGCAGCAATACGGTATCGCGCCGGAGCTGGCTTCTTGCCATACCGGTATCGTAAATGGCTATGTGATCGAGGGGCATGTACCGGCCGCCGATGTGCAGAAGCTGCTCAGGGAAAAACCGGCGATCCGTGGCCTGACCATTCCGGGCATGCCCCAGAGTGCGCCGGGCATGGATATTCCGGGCCATCCCTATGAGGTACTGAGTATCAGCAACGAGGGCGCGACCAACCGCTGGTCGAGCTACCCAGGCTGACGAAAACTGGTCATGAGAGGGCACTCCCATATCATGTGAGGCACACCTGAGCGGACTCTTGCCGCTCATGGCCAGAAAGAGGGCCGCTATCGCGAGATAGCGGCTTTTTTTGATTACATTTCCTGCAATAACAAGGGATTGCTTGCAACCACCGGCAACAAGGGGCAGATTTAACGCCAATTCATGGAGCCGATGCTCAGGTCCACCAACCCTTTCCAGCGCCAAGGATGCGACATGTTTACCTTTTCCCGAGGAGTTCTGCTGCTAGCCTTTCTGACAGTTCTCCCCCCCACTTATGCCAATGAAGAGCCCGCCATGCTGACAAGCGAACATCCAATCCAGCCGCCCGTGGCCGCCAAACATCCCCGCACTCTGAAAAAACACGGGGATACCCGCATCGACAACTACTACTGGCTGCGTGACGACGAGCGGCAGAAGCCCGAGGTGTTGGACTATCTCAAGGCCGAGAACGCCTATACCGAGGCCATGCTCAAGCCGACCCAACCCCTGCGCGAACAGCTTTACAAAGAGATGGTCGCCCGCATCCCCCAGCAGGATGAATCGGTGCCCTATGTGAAGAATGGCTACCGCTACCAGACCCGCTATGAGCCGGGCAAGGAGTACGGGATCTATTCGCGCACCAAGCTCGGTGAAGAGCAGGCGAGTCTGCTGCTCGACAGCAACCTGCGGGCGGAAGGGCACGAGTTCTATGCCCTCGGCGCCCTTGAGGTGAGCCGCAACAATCGCTGGCTGGCGGTGGCGGAAGATTTCCTCTCCCGCCGTCAGTACCAGATCCAGTTCCTCGATCTGGAGAGCGGCCAGTGGGCCACCGACAAACTGGAAAATACCTCCGGCAATCTGGTGTGGGCCAACGACAACAAGACCGTCTTCTATGTGCGCAAGCACCCGCAGACCCTGCTGCCCTATCAGGTCTATCGCCATACGCTCGGGACGGATCCGGCCACGGACAAGCTGGTCTACGAGGAGAAGGATGACTCCTTCTACATCAGCCTCTACGCCACCACCTCGGAAGATTTCATCGTCATCGCCCTCTCCAGCACCACCACAGGCGAAGCGCGGCTGATCGATGCCAACCAGCCGGAGCACGCCCCCCGCCTGTTCCTGTCCCGCCAGGTGGATCACGAATACAGCCTGGATCACTACCGCGGCCGCTTCTATGTGCGCTCCAACAAGGACGGCAAGAACTTCGGCCTCTACGAGACCAAAGAGAGCCCGGTCGATCGCTGGAAGCCGGTGATTGCCCCCAATCCGGAGGTGCTGCTGGAGAGCTACGCCCTGTTCAAGGATTGGCTGGTACTGGAAGAGCGCAACAAGGGGCTGACCCGACTGCGCCAGATCAACTGGCAGAGCGGTGACGAGAAGGAGATCGCCTTCGACGATCCCGCCTATGTCACCTGGCTCGCCTACAACCCGGAGCCGGATACCAGCGCCCTGCGCTATGGCTACTCCTCCATGACCACCCCCGCTTCTACCTATGAGCTGGATATGGCGAGCGGCAAGCGCACCCTGCTCAAGCAGCAACCGGTGGCAGGCTTCAAGGCCGACCAGTACGCCAGCGAGCGACTCTGGGTGACCGCCCGCGACGGCGTATCGGTGCCGGTGTCACTGGTCTATCGCAAGGACAAGTTCAAGAAAGAGCAGGCCGATGCGCCCAAGAATCCGCTGCTGGTCTATGGCTATGGCTCCTACGGCGCCAGCATGGATCCCGACTTCAGCAGCTCGCGCCTGAGCCTGCTGGATCGCGGCTTCGTCTACGCCATCGCCCATATCCGGGGTGGTGAAGAGCTGGGCCGTCACTGGTACGAAGATGGCAAGTTGCTGAAAAAGCAGAACACCTTCAATGACTTCATCGATGTCACCAAGGCGCTGGTTGAGCAAGGCTACGGTGCCAAAGATCAGGTCTACGCCATGGGCGGCAGCGCCGGTGGCCTGCTGATGGGGGCGGTCATCAATCAGGCGCCCGAACTCTATCGCGGCGTGGTAGCGCAGGTGCCGTTCGTCGATGTGGTCACCACCATGCTGGACGAGTCCATTCCCCTCACCACCGGGGAGTATGACGAGTGGGGCAACCCGAACCAGAAGCGCTACTACGACTACATGAAGAGCTACAGCCCCTACGATCAGGTCAAGGCACAAGCCTACCCCAACCTGCTGGTCACCACCGGACTGCACGACTCTCAAGTGCAGTATTGGGAGCCCGCCAAGTGGGTCGCCAAGCTGCGCGAGCTGAAGACGGATGATAACAAGTTGTTACTGAACACCGACATTGACGCCGGCCACGGTGGCAAGTCGGGCCGCTTCAAAGCCTACGAAGATATCGCGCTGGAGTACGCCTTTATCCTGGATCTGGCCACCCCGGCCAACTGATCCATTATGACCCCGGCCCTTGTCACACAAGGGCCGCATAAGAATCCCCTCCTAGTTTTTCCCTCTTCCATTTCCCTTCATATCAAATTAATCTTCGGCTAGAAAATGAATGATCAAGGTCATGTTTCTCAAGATTAAACTCCGTGATTTTGCCATTTCGTTTGATTTATGTTGGGTGAATGTGCTTAATCGGAGTGCTTGCAACTTTTTATTTGGCCCCTCAGGGGCCAATTTATCTTCGACCGACAGGAGGTCGGTAGCCTCACCACAGGATGAGGGTGACCGCCGGAAAAGGGGGCAATCAACTCCCCCGCTTTCGCGCAACGAGAAGAGCGGGCAAGCCCGGCGCAGAACGGGATTGCCATCAATTTATCCGGGGATCGGATAAACAAAATCAAAGAAAAGGGAGAAAAAATGAAAGGATTAACTTTGGCATGCGCCCTGTCGGCGGCTCTGGTCGGTGTTTCATTCGGTGGTCCGGTACAAGCGCAGGAGCGCTTCGTGACCATAGGCACCGGCGGTCAGACCGGCGTCTACTATGTCGCTGGCCAGTCCATCTGCCGCTTCCTCAATCGCGGCGCCGCCGATCACCAGATCAAGTGCAACGCCCCAGCCAGTGGCGGTGGTGTTGCCAACGTCAACGGCATCCGCAGCGGTGAGTTCAACTTCGGCATCATGCAATCCGACCACCAGTTCAAGGCGATGAAAGGGCTGCCACCGTTCCAGGCCGAAGGGGCCATGGACGATATGCGCGCCGTCTTCTCCCTGCAGAGCGAGGTGTTCACCATCCTGGCTCGCCGCGATGCCAAGATCGCCAGCTTCGACGACCTGAAAGGCAAGCGCGTCAACATCGGCAACCCGGGCTCCGGCCAGCGTGACACCATGGAAGAGATCATGGCGGTCAAAGGCTGGAAGAAGGGTGACTTCGGTCTGGTCTCCGAGCTGAAGCCGGCCGAACAGGCCTCCGCCCTCGGTGACAACAACATCGACGCCATGAGCTACTTCGTCGGTCACCCGAACGGCGCCATTCAGGAAGCTTCCACCACCACAGATGCAGTACTGGTACCTGTGACCGGCGCCGACATCGACAAGCTGCTGGCCGAGAAGAGCTACTACAGCAAGGCCGAGATCCCGGGCGGCATCTACAAGGGCAGCGACAAGCCGACCCCCTCCATCGGTGGCAAAGCGGTGCTCTCCACCAGCGCCAAAACCGATCCGGAAGTGGTCTATCAGCTGGTCAAGTCGGTGTTCGACAACCTGGATCGCTTCAAGCGCCTGCACCCTGCCTTTGCCGACCTGAAAGAGGCCGACATGATCAAGGTGGGTCTCTCTGCACCGCTGCATGAAGGGGCTGCCCGCTACTACAAAGAGCGCGGCTGGATCTGATTGAAGGCCCCGGGGCCTTTGTCACTCTCTTCGACACCCGTCCGCCGCCTGATTGCGGGGGCGGGTGTCGCTCTTGTTGTACTCGTTGGCACAAGTTAACCCTATGCAAGATAAACAACTCTCTACCGAGGAACTGATCGCCCAGGATGTGGGCGCTCGCCTGCCGCTGGGCATCATGGGCTGGCTCATCACCGCGCTGGCGCTGGCCTGGTCCCTGTTCCAGCTCTGGATCGCCTCGCCACTCCCCTTCATGGTGGGGTTTGGCGTACTCAATGACACCGAAACCCGCTCCATTCACCTCACCTTCGCCCTGTTGCTGGCTTTTCTGGTGTTCCCGGCATTTCGCTCCTCGCCGCGGGATCGGGTTCCCCTCGGCGATATCGCCCTCGGTCTGATCGCTGCTGGCGCCGCCTCTTACCTGTTCGTGATGTATGAAGCACTGGCGCTGCGTCCCGGCACCCTCACCACCGCCGATCTGGTGACCGCCTGCATCGGCATTCCGCTGCTGCTGGAAGCGGCGCGCCGCGCCCTGGGGCCGGCACTGGCGGTCATCGCCATCGTCTTTCTGATCTACAGTCTGGCGGGCCCCTGGATGCCGGGACTGCTGGCACACCGCGGGGTAGGTTTCACCGCGCTGGCCAACCACCAGTGGATCACCACCGAAGGGGTGTTTGGCATTGCCCTTGGCGTCTCCACCAGCTTCGTGTTCCTGTTCGTGCTGTTCGGCGCCCTGCTGGAACGGGCCGGTGCCGGTCACTACTTTATCCAGCTCGCCTTCAGCCTGCTCGGCCACCTGCGCGGCGGCCCCGCCAAGGCGGCAGTGGTCGCCTCCGGCCTGACCGGTCTGATTTCCGGCTCGTCGATTGCCAACGTGGTGACCACCGGTACCTTCACCATCCCGATGATGAAGAAGGTGGGCTTCAGTTCAGAGAAAGCGGGGGCGGTGGAAGTAGCCTCCTCGGTCAACGGCCAGATCATGCCACCCGTGATGGGGGCTGCGGCTTTCCTGATGGTCGAATACGTGGGCATCCCCTATGTGGAGATCATCAAGCACGCCTTCCTGCCTGCCACCATCTCCTACATAGCGCTGCTCTACATCGTCCATCTGGAGGCGCTGAAACTGGGCATGCAGCCCATCGGCAACCATCAACCCAAACCCTGGCTGCGTCGCCTGACCGGTTTTGCCTTTGGCGCGGCCCTCATCAGCGGCCTGTCACTGGCGGTCTACTATGGCCTCGGCTGGCTCAAACCTGCACTGGGTGACTACGCCCTGCCGGGGATCTCGGTACTGCTGGCTGCCACCTATGTGGCCCTGTTGAAGATCGCCGCCAGCAATGAACCGCTGCCTGCCGAAGATCCCGACAAGCCGCTCACCGAATTGCCCAACACCCGCGCCGTGCTGCTCTCCGGCCTGCACTTCCTGCTGCCGGTGGTGGTACTGGTGTGGTGCCTGATGGTGGAACGCCTCTCGCCGGGGCTGTCGGCCTTCTGGGGGACCGTGATGCTGGTGATCATCCTGCTGACCCAGCGCCCGCTGCTCAACTGGCTGCGCAAGGACGGCAAGCACGACTACGGCACCGTCGCTGACGGCGTGGTGGATCTGCGGGAAGGGCTGGTCGCCGGTGCCCGCAACATGATCGGTATCGGCATTGCCACCGCCACCGCGGGGATTATCGTGGGTGCGGTCTCCCAGACCGGGGTCGGTCTGGTGCTGGCGGATCTGGTGGAGTTCCTCTCCATGGGCAACCTGCTGCTGATGCTGCTGCTCACCGCCCTGTTGAGCCTGATCCTCGGCATGGGGCTGCCCACCACTGCCAACTACATCGTGGTGTCCAGCCTGCTGGCACCAGTGGTGGTGACGCTGGGGCAGCAAAACGGGCTGATCGTGCCGCTTATCGCAGTGCACCTGTTCGTATTCTACTTCGGCATCATGGCGGATGTGACGCCGCCGGTGGGACTGGCCTCCTTCGCGGCAGCGGCTGTCTCCAAGGGCGACCCCATCAAGACCGGGATCACGGCGTTTTACTACAGCCTGCGTACCGCAGCGCTGCCGTTCCTGTTTATCTTCAACACCGATCTGCTGCTGATCGACGTGGACTTCGCCCACGGGGTGCTGATCTTCATCGTGGCGACCATCGCCATGCTGATCTTCGCCGCCGCCACTCAGGGCTGGTTCCTGGTGAAGAGCCGCTGGTACGAGAGCGTGCTGCTGTTGCTGGTCGCCTTTACCCTGTTCCGCCCGGGTTTCTGGATGGACATGGTGCACGACCCCTATCGCGAGACCCCGCCTGCCCAGCTGGCCCAAACCATGGGGGAAGTGGAGGCGGAGAGCACCCTGCGGCTGCGGATCCTCGGTGAAGATGCAGTGGGCAAGCCACGCAAGTTCACCCTGCTGGTCGCCGTACCGGATGGGGCAAATGGCGAAGAGCGGCTGGCCAATCTGGGGCTGAGCCTCTATGAGCAAGATGGCAAAACGCTGATCGACAACGTCGCCTTTGGCAGCCCGGCCGCCACCATGGGGCTGGAGTTCGATCAGGAGATCCTCACCGTCAAGGCGCCCACCGATCGCTGGCGCAAGGAGTGGATGTGGATCCCGGGCTTCCTGCTGTTCGGGGTGATCGTCTGGCTGCAGCGTCGCCGCAGCGTCAAGGCCGGTTAATCCGCCAGGCAAATAAGACAGAGGGCCGCGATTGCGGCCCTCTTTTTATGGATATCGATCTCGCTGCAGCGGCGATCAGTGACCCGCCAGCTTCATATTCTCTACCAGCACCGAGCCGGTCTTGAGACTGGAGCGCTCATCCTCGTCACGACCTACCGCCACGATATGGCTGAACATCTCGGCCAGATTGCCGGCGATGGTGATCTCCTCGACCGGATAGGCTATTTCGCCATTCTCGACCCAGAAACCGGCGGCGCCGCGGGAGTAATCGCCATTGACGATATTGACCCCCTGTCCCATCAGCTCGGTCACCAGCAGACCGGTGCCCATCTCTTTCAGCATGCCCTGAAAATCCTGGCCGGTATTGGAGACCTGCCAGTTGTGGATGCCACCGGCGTGACCCGTGGTGGTCAACCCCAGCTTGCGGGCAGAGTAGGAGGTAAGCAGCCAGCTCATCAGCTCGCCGTTACGGATGATATCCATGTCGCGGGTACGCACCCCTTCCCCATCAAACGGAGTACTGGCGAGCCCGCCAAGCAGGTGGGGGAACTCCTGAATGGTGAGCCACTCTGGCAGGATCTGCTTGCCCAATTTGTCGAGCAGGAAGCTCGACTTGCGATAGAGGTTGCCGCCACTGATCGCCATCACCAGATGGCCCCACAGACCGGAGGCTGTGTCAGGGTGGAACAGCACAGGCGCATGACGGGTAGAGATCTTGCGGGCGCCGAGGCGGGAGACGGTACGCTCCACTGCCTCATCGGCGATGCGCTGCGGGCTCCAGAGCCCGTCGAGGGTACGGCTGGAGGAGTAGCCGTAATCACGCTGCATATCGCCATCCTGCTCGCCGATCAGCACGCAGCTCAGCGAGTTGCGCGACGCCGCATAACCTTTGACGAAGCCGTGGCTGTTGCCATAGACCTTGATGCCAAGATGGCTGGAGAAACCGGCACCGTCGGAGTGCTTGATGCGGGCATCGCGGCCCAGAGCGAGTCGCTCGCACTCGATGGCCAGCTCGATGCCGCGCTGGGGATCCAGTTCGATTTGGTGGCACAGTTGCAGGTCGGGGGCATCCCAGGCCAGCAGCTCGGCGTCCGCCAGACCGGCGCAATCATCCGCAGAAGTGTGGCGGGCAATCTCGATGGCCGCTTCAACGGCGGCGCGAATGGCGGGTTTGCTCAGATCGGTGGTCGAGGAAGATCCCTTGCAACCATCGCGATAGACGGCGATGCCGAGGGCGCCATCTTTATTGAATTCAATGCTTTCCAGTTCACAACCCCGGGTGTTCACCGACAACCCGGTCTGCTTGCTGATGGAGACTTCGGCCAGCGAGGCGCCCAGTCCTTTGGCTATCTCCAGGGCTTCGGCAACCACGGCCTCGAGATGGGCTTGATCCTGGCGGATTTGGTCTTGCTGATCCATAACTCACATCTGTATGAAAGAAGGAAAGGGGGGTAAGCATATCAGACCCCTGCGCCCAGCGGGAGAAGCTGGTAACATATCCGCCAAACGTGAATGACAGGAATCAAGAGACCGATGAGTCAATATCAAGACGACAACGAGTTCGAAGACTGGGGCCCCAGCAAGAGCCAGCTCAAGCGCGATGCCGAAGCATTGCAGAAAATGGGGGAAGAGATCGTCTCCCTCAGCCACAGCGAGCTGGAAAAAATCCCGTTGGATGAAGAGCTTGCAGAAGCTGTCGAGCTGGGTCGCAAACTCAAGCCGAAGAAGGATGAGTCCTTCCGTCGCCATCTGCAGTTCATCGGCCGCCTGATGCGCAGCCGCGATATCGAGCCGATTGCCGAAGCGCTCTCCATCATCAAGAACCGTCACTCCACCGTGAATGCCCGCCTGCATCGGCTGGAGCAGTGGCGAGAGCGCCTGATCACCGAAGGTGACAGCGCCCTCAACGAGCTGATGTCCCAGTTCCACGAGCTGGATCGCCAGAAGCTGCGCCAGCTGATCCGCTCCGCCAACAAGGAGCGGGAGCTGAACAAGCCGCCGGTCGCCTACCGCGAGATGTACCAGTATCTGCGCGGCGAGATCGAAGACCTGCTGTGACCCCAGAAACACGCCTCCCCTCGGGGAGGCGTGCTTCTATTGATGCCTTCTCCCCTCTCCCCGCCATCCCTGCGCGTTTAATATATCCACCATTTTGCTACCCCAGCCATAACGGCCCATCTCAACAGCCCCGTTAAATCGCCGCTTCAGAGCAGACCAAAACAGATGCGTTAACAATTTGGTATCATTTTGTTTGACATATTGAACGGCCTTGGCAGACTGAAGAGAGGATCCAGGCTGTCGCTGCCCAGGCTGACCAACGATTCTGCCACCCGGCCCGACGCGGGATCCCATGACCATGCCTTGAGGCATGCCCTTGCCCTGCCGGTTTGCAAGGGCCTGCCCAAGGCGCAGGATGAGACTTCAACGCCAAGGATAATCAAGGTGCCCTATGCCAAATCCCCAGCCTCCCGCCACCCGTAAACCTGTCGTGCTGATGACCATGGGCGCCCAGCCCCGCAACGGCCACGCCTATCAGGTGATGACCCACAAATACATCATGCCGCTGGTGGAGATAAGCGGCTGCGTCCCGCTGCTGGTACCCACCTGCTGCGGCACCGCCGATCTGGAGCAGTATCTGGATCTGGCTGACGGCATCTATCTGAGCGGCGCCGGCTCCAACATCGACCCGGCCCTCTACGGCCAGGAGAACCTCACGCCAGAAAAACAGCAAGACAGGGATCGCGACCTGTTCGATCTGCCCCTCATCAAGGGGGCGCTCGCCCGTGGCTTGCCGATCCTCGGTATCTGCCGCGGCATGCAGGAGATCAACGTGGCGCTGGGGGGAGACATCCATCAGAAGGTCTATAACGAGCCGGGTTATGACGATCACCGAGAGGATGCCGACGATCCGGTCGACGAGCAGTATGGGCCGAGTCATCAGATCAAACTGCTGCCGGGCAACTGGTTTGCCGAGCTGATGGGGGAAGAACAGATTCCAGTCAACTCCCTGCATGGGCAGGGCATCAACCGGTTGGGGAATGGTCTGGAGCCGTTGGCCCACGCAGAAGATGGGCTGATCGAGGCACTTCATGCTCCCGCACTGTCACCCTTTTTGCTGGCAGTACAGTGGCATCCGGAGTGGAAAGCCAATGAAAACCCCCACTCCATCAAGATCTTTCAAGCCTTTGGCGATGCCTGCCGCCAACGCAGTGCATTGATGGCAGCGAGTTAACCCCTCATCGATTCAGTCGCCAAACCCGCGCGCCTTGAGCTTGGGCAGCCCACCCCGCTCGGGGCGCAGGGTACGGCAGATATCCATCCCCTTGAGCCCGCGCTGGATATGATCAGGCGAATGGCCAAACACCATGCCGTTGCTGCGGTAGAGGTTGTTGTCATCCAGCTCGAACTTCTCGCCACCGATCAGCAACTGCTCGCGGCCATTGACCGTGTCGCCCCGCTTGATGGGCACCTTCATATCACTCAGCACCTCGCCGGTGGCACACCCCTCGCGCCAGCGCGCCTCGCTGGAGAAGGGGGTAATGGCTATTTCACGCCAGGAGCCATCCCGGAATTCGACCCGATACTTCTCGGCCAGCAGGTCGCAGCCCGCCAATGGCAACAGGGCCATCAAACAGATGATTTTCTTTGAAAATTTCACTCAATCGCACTCCTTTGCCCGGTTCTGCACAGGATAAATAAATTGCCGCCCCAACGCACCATTTCCCCGCGCCGCAGCAGCTATGCTGGAAATAAAACCACAATAAGGTGCTGCTATGGCTGGCGAAAACCTCACCGCGCTACCGACGCTGATCTGGATTGGCGAACACCCGTTCTGGACCCAGCTCACCCTCTCCCTGATGCTGATCCACTTCTGGCGCCGTCCGGGACAGCGACGGGAGCTGCTCTCCGAGCTCAGTTTCGTGATGATTAGCGCAGTAGTGATCCTGCTGATCCAGCTGGAAGGGGGCTGGTTCAAACTGCCGCTGCCCCATCAATTGCTGATCGAGATCTCCACCCTGCTGGCGGGCCTGATATTGGTAAAAGTGTGGGGGATACTGCTGTTCGAATTTCTTCTGCCCCTCTGCCAGATCCGCATCCCGCGGATCATCGCCGATATCGTCATCACCATCGGCTATATCGGCTGGGGTCTGTTTCGCCTCTACGCCTCCGGCATGGCGCTCGGGGAGATAGTCACCACCTCGGCGGTGATCACCGCGGTCATCGCCTTCGCCATGCAGGACACCCTGGGCAATCTGCTGGCCGGGGTCTCCATTCAGCTCGACAACTCCATCGCCATCGGGGACTGGCTGCAAGTGGACACCACCCAGGGCCGGGTAGTGGAGATCAACTGGCGTGCTACCACCATCGAGACCCGCAACTGGGAAACTGTGGTCATCCCCAACAGTCATCTGCTCAAACAGCGCTTCACCGTGCTCGGGCGTCGCCGTGGCGAGCCGCTGCAGTGGCGACGCTGGGTCTGGTTCGATCTGACCCTGGATACCCTGCCGACCCAGATCATCGCCCTGATCGAGAAATCCCTGCGGGAGACCAAGCTCCCCTGCGTCGCCAAGCATCCGCAACCGGATTGCCTGCTGATGAATGTCGAGGGGGGGATTGCCCGTTATGCGGTGCGCTACTGGCTGACCGATCTGGCTCGCGACGATCCGACCGACTCCATGGTACGCAGCCTGATCGATGCCGCCCTGCGTCGCAACGATCGCCGCCTCACCCCGCCGATCTTCAATGTCTTTATGGCCAAGGAGAAGCAGCACCTGGATGCCCGCCACAAACGCCACACGGTCGAACGCACCGCGACCCTGCGCAAGCTGCCGCTGTTTGCCATGTTGCAGGAGGATGAGCTGATCAGACTGGCGGACCAGGTGAAGTTTGCCCCCTTTGTCAGCGGTGACATCATGCTGGAGCAGGGAGAGGTCTCCAGCTGGCTGTTCGTACTGGTCAAAGGTGAAGCCGAGATGCTGATTAATCTGGAAGGGAAAGAGTTGAAACTGGGCACTCTCGGCGCAGGTGACTTCTTCGGGGAACTGAGCCTGCTCACCGGCGAACCCAGTACCTTCACCGTGCGGGCGGTGGCCACCGTCGAAACCTATCGCATCAATCAGGCAATGTTTCAGGAGCTGGTGATGCAGCGCGAGGCGCTGGTCGAGCCCCTCTACCGGGTGCTGAGCGACCGTCAGCAGGAGCAACAGGCACTGCTGGAACGAGAGGCAGAGTCAATGAAACGGCCACCACAACAGCTTGATCTGCTTGATAAACTGATGAAGCTGTTCGGGGGCAGATGACGTAGCATGGCATCTTGTTGAGGACGTGAAGAGAGAACAGCAGCCATGTTACTGACAACCCTGGCCCTTGCCGCCAGCCTGCAATTTGATTGTCCTGCCACCATCGAGGCTCGCCAGCAGCTGCTGACCCCGCAGCAGGGCTGGCAGGCCGTGACCCGCAACGACAACGGCAAACCTGGCGAGCGCCTCACCCATCGGCTGGATCGTCTCTCCCTGTTTGACGGAAATCCCGATGAGCGGGTTCAGCTCAAACCGGATAATGGCGACAGCGACGAGATCCACTACTGGAGCCAGCTCGATGGCAGCCTGCGCCCACTCTATCTGGTCTGCCGCTATCAGAACAGCGCCATCACCCTGCAGCAGGCGCTGCCCGTCGGCATCAGTTACTGCCGCGTCAACCAGCGCGACCGCTACACCCTGCTCGGGCTGGTTTGTCGCAAATAGCGGGCGTAACCCCTTGCCATATATCGCTATTCGATGACAGCCATTACCGCCTGAGCCGGGCCACCCGCCAGCGCCATCAGAGCAGCAGCTCAGCCAGATCCTCCAGAGCCGTCAGCTCCACGTCCGGCAACAGTTGCAGCTGTTGCCACGGTTGCTGCCGTTCGTTGAGCCAGGCGGCGCGAAAGCCGTGCAAACGGGCCCCCAGCACATCGGTCTCGGGATGATCCCCCACATGGAGGATCCGCTCCGCAGGCAGCTTGAGGGCACTGCGGGTCTGCTCAAACATATCCGGCGCCGGTTTCATTCTGGCGCCCGCCCCCGCCTTGCAGACCAGCGTGAAGTAGCGATCCAGCCCGGCCTGAACCAGATCCAGATTACCGTTGGTGATGACCACCAGCGGGTAGCGTTCGGCCAATCTGGCCAGCAGCTGATGAGTGGACTCGCTCACATCGATCTTCGAGCGCTCTGCCAGAAACGCAGCAAAGACCTGCTCCGCCTCGCGACTGGCCTGCTGGTCGGCCATCCCCCCCTCGACCATGGCGGCGCGGATGGTCTGCTGGCGCGCCAGGCTGACATCGTGGCGCAGCCCGGGGTTGGCCAGCAACACAGCGCGTTTTAGCTCCAGCCAGCGTGGCTTGTCGAGCATGGCTGTCGCCAGATATTCGCTGCGCAGATGGTTCAGCATCCACTGCTCGGCCCGCACGATGGCGGGGCCGTTGTCATAGAGGGTGTCATCGAGGTCAAACGAGATGGCAGCAACCGGCTGCCAGCGGCGATAGAAGTGCATGGACTCTCCTCTGCAACGGGGCTCAGGGCCCGTTATTCATCGTCCTGCGCATCCGGGTCACGCTTGGCCCTGGGGTGGGCGCTGTCGTAAACCTTGGCCAGATGCTGGAAGTCGAGGTGGGTATAGATCTGGGTGGTAGAGAGGTCGGCATGTCCCAGCAGCTTCTGTACCGCCCGCAGATCGCCGGAGGACTCCAGCATATGGGTGGCGAAGCTGTGGCGCAGCTTGTGGGGATGGACGTGGGCGTTGAGCGCCTGCTTGTTGCCCCAGCCATCGAGGCGGGCCTGCACCGAGCGGGCCGACAGCCGCTGCTTGCGACTGGAGACAAACAGTGCCTCGCTCTCGTCCCCGGCCAGCAGCGGGCGCACCTTGAGCCACTTCTGCAGCCACTCGACCGCCATCCGGCCGATGGGCAGCACCCGCTCCCGCGAGCCCTTGCCGGTCACCTTGAGCTGGCGGTCGTCGAGCTTCAGATCCACCAGATTGATCCCCACCAGCTCGGCCAGACGCAGCCCTGAGGAGTACATCAGCTCCATGATGGCGCGATCCCGCACCGCCAGCGGATCCTGCTCGTCGGTGATGTTGAGCAGCTGGTGCATCTCGTCCACATCGAGGTTTTTCGGCAGCGGCCGCCCCTGTTTGGGGGTGACGATGCCACGGGCCGGATTGGCGGTCAGCCGCCCCTGTCGCACCTGCCAGTCGCAAAAGCTGCGCAGGGCCGAGACCTTGGTGGAAAGGGAACGAGGAGCAAGGCCCGCCTTGTGCATCCGGGTCACCAGAGTGCGCACCTGACTCGCCTCGAGCCGACCCCAATCAGTGAGCCCGAGGGCCACCAGCTCGGCGGTCATCGCCTCCAGATGGGCTTGATAGTTATTGCGGGTATGAGGGCTGAGCTGACGCTCGACCCTCAGGTATTCGATAAAGGCCGCCAGCTCTTCCGCCAGTGCCGCGGGCAGTGGCGGTGCGATGACGGGTGCTTTGGCAGGCGCCCTGGCCGGTGTTCTAGCCATGAGTCAACTCGGGCAGACGCAGTTGCAGCAGGCGCCCCAGTTGGCCCAGTAGCAGGGTGTCGTTGTGGGGAGTAAAGTGGCCGGGATCCGAGCTGGCGAAGGCCAGCACGCCGAGATCGCCGAGCCGCATCAGGGCCACCGAGTTGACCAGCACATCGTGGCCAAACAGCGCCTGCTTCTCGCTCTGGCTCAGGCGGCCAAAGTAGTAATCCTGCCCCGGCAGACGTTGACCCAGCAGGGATTCGAGCTGCTTGCCCTGCGCCAGAAAGCGCTGCTCGGGCCCGCTCAGGGTAAACTTCTTGGGATTGAGCCAGAGCCGCAGCCCGGTCAGGCGCAGCCGCTGGACAAAGGCCTTGCCCATCACGGCACTCACCTCGAACAGGGTCTGGCAACCGTACAGCTCGCCGTAGAGATCGGCATAGACCCGGAAGATCCGCTCGTTCTCGCTGGCGATCCCCATCAATTCGGTGATCTCCTGCTCCAGCTGTTCGATCCGCTCGCGCTGACGCTCCAGCTGGCGCTCGACCAGCGAGACCGACCCTTTGCGTTCATGGGGAATGCGGATCCGGTCCAGCACGGCGGCATGGCGTTGGAAAAACTCGGGATAACGGGCCAGGTACTCCAGCACAGTGGCTTCATCCACCGATTGCTCCTGCCGTTTGAGTTCGCTCATAAATTGGTTGATCCATCAGAGAAATGGGGCTTGCTGCCCCGACATCATGGGCAAAGGGGGCCAGCGCCCCCCGTACCTGAACCTTTATCGGCTAAACCTCTATCTGGCCGTCAAACACATGCTCGGCGGGACCTGTCATATAGACCGGCTGGCCCGGCCCCTTCCAGGCGATGGTCAGCTTGCCGCCCGGCAGGCTGACGGTGACCCGCTCCTTGAGCTTGCCCTGACTGATGCCAATCACCGCCGCCGCACAGGCACCGGTGCCGCAGGCCAGGGTCTCGCCACAGCCCCGCTCGAATACACGCAGCTTGATCTCGGTGGCATTGACCATCTCCATGAATCCAACGTTGACCCGCTCGGGAAAACGCTCGTGGCGCTCCATAATGGCACCGAGCGTCTCGACCGGTGCATCGGCGACCGAAGGCACCTCGATGACGCAGTGGGGATTGCCCATGGAGACCACGCCACACATCACGGTATGCTCCTGCGCCCGCAGCAGATAGGTTTTCTCTGCCTTCTGGGCCCGGAACGGGATCTTGCCCGGCTCAAACTGGGGCACACCCATGTTGACCGTGACCTGGTTCTCCCCCTCCAGCTGCAACACGATGCGACCCCGGGCGGTACTGACCGCGATGCGATCCCGGTTGATCAGCCCCTTGAGACGCACGAAACGGGCAAAACAGCGGGCGCCGTTGCCGCACTGCTCCACCTCGCTGCCATCGGCATTGAAAATGCGATAGTGAAAGTCGAGTTCAGGGTCATAGGGCGGCTCCACCAGCAGCAGCTGGTCAAAGCCGATCCCGAAGTGGCGATCTGCCAGCTTCTTGATGACGTCATTGCTGAAAAATACCTTCTGGGTGACGCCATCCACCACCATGAAGTCGTTGCCCAAGCCATGCATCTTGGAAAAATCTATCAACATCGTGCATTCCTGTGCTGTTAGGGCTGTAAAAACTCACCGAACCAAGGGTCGCCAAGCGCCATGAAGTCGTTGTCCAAAGCCCCATGCACCCTGGAATAATCTATCCACATCGTGCATTCCTGTGCTGTTAGGGCTGTAAAAACTCACCGTCAACCGTTATGAAATCATTGTCCCAGCCTGCGCCATCAGGGCAGCAGGTGCTCACCGCGCCAGAGATCGGCCAACTGCTCACGCTCGCGGATCAGGTGCGCCTTGGCACCATCCACCAGCACTTCGGCTGCGCGCGGACGGGTGTTGTAGTTGGATGACATGGTAAAGCCGTAGGCTCCGGCCGAACGCACCGCCAGCAGGGAGCCCTCGGCAATGGCCAGGGTGCGCTCCTTGCCGAGGAAGTCGCCGGTCTCGCACACCGGGCCCACCACGTCATAGAGCGCGGGAGCATGGCCGGCACGGCTATCCACCTCGATGATGTTCATCCAGGCGCCGTAGAGCGAAGGGCGCAGCATGTCGTTCATGCCGGCATCGATCAGCGCGAAGTTGCGGGTCTCGCCCGGCTTCAGGTACTCGACCCGGGTCAGCAGCACGCCGGCATTGGCGACGATGGCGCGGCCCGGCTCGAACAGCAGGGTCAGATCCCGGCCCGCCAGCTTCTGCTTCAGCGCTTCGGCATACTCGGTCGGATGGGGTGGCTGCTCGGAACCGTAGTTGACCCCCAGACCGCCGCCCACGTCCAGATGGTGGATATGAATCCCTTCCGCCGCCAGACCGTCGATCAGCCGCAGCAACTTGTCAGCCGCTTCCATAAAGGGATTTAATTCAGTGAGTTGCGAGCCGATATGGCAATCGACCCCGACGATCTCGATGTTCGCCATCGCGGCCGCCTTGCGATAGATGGCTGGCGCCAGCTCGATGGGGATGCCGAACTTGTTCTGTTTGAGGCCAGTGGAAATATAGGGGTGAGTACCGGCATCGATATCCGGATTGACCCGCACCGAGACGCGAGCCTTCTTGCCCATGCTGCCCGCCACCCGATTGAGGCGCTCCAGCTCGGCTTCCGACTCCAGATTGAAGCAGAGGATCTCTTTATCCAGCGCAAGGCGCATCTCCGCTTCGCTCTTGGCGACCCCGGAGAAAACCACCTTGGCCGGATCACCACCCGCCGCCAGTACCCGCGACAGCTCGCCACCGGAGACGATGTCAAACCCCGAGCCCAGACGGGCCAGCAGGTTGAGCAGCGCCAGATTGGAGTTGGCCTTCACCGCATAGCAGATCAGATGGGGAATATCGCCAGCGGCCTTGTCGAAGGCGTGCCAGTGGCGCTCGAGGGTCGCACGGGAGTAGACGTAAAGCGGGGTACCGTACTGCTCGGCAAGCTGTTGCAGCGAGGTTTGCTCGGCCTGAAGCTGGCCGTCGGCGTCGTAGTTAAAGTGATCCAAGGGGGCGGTTCCTTCCTAGAATGGGTGCGGCATTAGTGCGGCGCGGCCTCGGTGGCAGCCTCAGTGGTCGCAGGCGGTGCTGCTTGCGGTGTACTCTGGCTCTGTGGCTGCTCGGGGGGCGGCATATAGAGCGGCCCCTTCAGACCGCACGCGGCCAGCCCGAGGGACAGAAAAGTGGCAAGCAGACACTTGGTGAACTGAGTGATCATAATGGTTCGCTGCGAAAAAATTTTTGGCCCTCTATAATCGCACTCACATTGTTAAAAGCAACAGGATAAACCGATGAAGGATCACGAGTATCACGCCCTGACAGACGCCTTTTTCCAATATGTGGAAGACACGCTCGACGAGGGGTATCCGGATATCGACTGCGAACGCAACGGCGGCGTATTGACCCTCTCTTTCGAGAACAAGACCAAGGTCATCATCAACAAGCAGGAGCCACTGCACCAGATTTGGGTCGCCACCCGCGAGAACGGCTTCCACTTCGAACTGCAGGGTGACACCTGGATCGACAACCGCTTCGGCCACGAGCTCAAGGCGCTGCTGAGCCAATCCTGCACCGCCCAGGCGGGCGAAGAGGTGGTGTTCCCATGATTGACCTGCACCCGCAGGGCGCCCGTCATGCGGTGATCTGGCTACACGGGCTGGGTGATTCCGGCGCCGGTCTCGCCCCACTGGTGGACGCGCTGGATCTGCCCGCCGACTTGTCGGTGCGTCACCTGTTGCCGGATGCGCCGGAGCGCCCCATCACCATCAACATGGGCTACAAGATGCGCGGCTGGTACGACATCAGGAGCTTCGAGGATCCCGCCGAGCGGGCCGTGGAGTCCCATGTCCGTGAATCAGCCGACCAGATTGCCGCATTGCTCGATCAGCTGGTGGCCGACGGGTTTGCCCCCGAGCATATCGTGCTGGCAGGTTTCTCACAGGGCGGGGTAATTGCCTCCTTCACCGCGCTGCGCTATCAGGCAACGCTGGCGGGCCTGCTCTGCATGTCCACCTATCTGGCAGCTCCCGACAAATTGCTCGGCGAGATGAGCGAGGCCGCTCGCACCCTGCCCATCTGCTACATGCACGGCATCTATGACGATGTGGTGAGCCTGTCGCTCGGTTGGGATGCCAAGAACCGGCTGGAAAGCGCCGGACTCGCCCCCGAGTGGCACGAGTACCCGATGCGTCACGAGATCTGCCGTCCGCAGCTCGGCGACACTCGCAGCTGGCTGCTGGCCCGCCTCGGCGCGTGAGCCCTTCCGGCAAAGCAAACGGCCTGCATCTGCAGGCCGTTTTTTATGGCGATTCCAACTGACGGGTCAGCCCACTTCCCGAGTGGGCGGCACCTGTTCGCGCAGAGTGCCCTGACTGCGATAGGGGATCACATCCAGCTCGCCATTCACCTGTACTATCTCGTAGTACTGGGGCAGGTTGAAGTTGATGAACTGGCCGTCATCACTGAACCGCTCGTGATTGGAGGTATAGAAGCGGTTGACCCCCGCCACCAGCTCATCCTTGTTGCCGGCGAAGTGCTGGTAGATCTCCACCCGGTTTGCCTCATCGAGGATATAGATGTTGGTGCCCGCATCACGGGTATCGAAGAAGAACTGCACCAAGCCTTCGCTGGCGTAGGCATCGACGATGCTCGGCAGATGCTGGCTGTGGGTCTTGTCGAGCCGCAGCGGCAGGTGATCCAGCTTGTTGTGGGAGATGTGACGGTAAAAATCGATGGCGTTTTCCAGCTTCTTCACCGACACCCCGCGCCGCTCGAAGAAGATGCCGTACTTCTCGCGGCCAAGGGCCATGGTCTTGACCAGCTGTTGCTTGTCGCGGGCAAGGCGCAGGTCGATACACTCCGCCACCAGCGTCTGGAAGCGGGAGCGCACCAGAGAGCGGAAGTGCTGGCTGTAGCAGAACACCTCGATCATCTCGGGGGCGGCAGCATCCTGATGCATCTTGCCGAGGATGGTGGTGAGGGCATCGACCACGGCTTCATCCCCTTGGAAGTGCAGGGTACGGATCTCGCTCCAGGAGTTGCGATAGACCAGATCCACCGAGCCGACCAGACACTCCTGATTGCGACCAAACGAGAAGACATCCACGGTGTTGGCGTCAAATTCGATCACCTGACCGACCCAGTGACTGGTCGGGTCCATCTCCAGATTGAGGAAGATGGAGAGCTGACGGATCTCGCACGGCCGACTGAGGGCCAGGTTGGTGGCCAGCGGGTACTTCTCGGGGAAGCAGCCGGAGAGATCGCGGCAGAACTGGTGCAGATTGTCGATGTGCAGATCCGAGCCCTGATTGAACAGGTGCACCCGCGACTGGGGGGTCAGCAGATCGTTGAAGTAGGCCCAGGAGACCAGCTTGCTGATGTAGCCGTTGAACTCGAGCGGCGCGCGACCAATGATGTCCACCGGCTCCAGCGAATGTTTGTAGAGATACCAGCCGGCGCGGTTGAGGCGACCGTGGGGCACCTGCACGAAGCTAAGGTCGGGCTCGCTCAGATCCGGCGCGATCTTGAGGTTCACCCGCTGCACCTTGCCCGGCAGGCTCTCGAACGCGGCGTATAGTTTACGCGACAGGATGCCGATATCTTCCGGGTTGATCGACTCGCTGATGTTGTTGCGACGGGCGAACTGGATCAGGTTGCGGTAGCTCTGCATCAGGGCCTCCAGCAACTCGGCATGGGCGATCTTCACCTCCTCGACCTTCCACTCGTGGCGATGATCGAGGTGGTACAGTTTATCCTGGCTCCAACCCCAGTAGGAGACCAGTTGGCTCATCTGCTCGCGGCGCCACTCGGGAGAGTGATCATCCTTGGGATGACTGAGGCCATCGCACACCTTGAGGTAGAAGCAGCGGCGCACCAGATCGAGTCGCGCCATGTCGCCGATGGACTTGAGGTAATTGGTCACCTTGTCCAGCATCAGACAATAGTTGTCGAGCCGGTAGTGCATCCCCTCGTTGTGCTGAAACCAGTCGCGGCTGATCATCGATAGCAACCGGGTGTTGGGGTACTCGTGGGAATAAGCCTCCATCAGCACCGACTTGAGCACCGCCTTATAGGGGGAATCGATCCCCTTGTAGAGCTGCCACAGGGCAGAGCCGAAATACTCCTCCGCCGGAATCCGGTCAAAACTGCCGAGATCGAGCCAGTCATCCTGCCTGAGCTTGCCACTCTCGAACAACCCGTTCACATAGTCGTCGTAGTGATCATCACACTCGACAGGAACCAGATACCAGATGAGTCGCTTACCGGCGATGCGCATGGCGCTGCGGTAGAACTCGTCAAGCAGCAGCAGGTGCTGGGCGCTGCCACAGCTCTCTCCCTGCATCTCGGCATCGTTGGTCTGGCGGAACTTGTCTTCGGGGATCAGGAAGAAGTTGAGGTCGACCCCGCGCTGCTCCGCCCACTTGGAGAGCAACCGGCACTTCTGCTCCAGCAGGGCGAGCCGCTCCTGCGACAAGCCAGCCACGTGGCAAACCCAGATATCGAGATCGGAGTGACAGCACTGGCCGATGGAGGAGGTGCTGCCCATGGAGTAGAGCCCCTGAATGGCTCGATCATGGGTTGCTAGGCCGCTCTGACAGTTGGCGTTGCGACAGAGGTCATCGATAAAGGCTTGCTGCTCGGCGCTGGCGCTGAAGCTCCAGATGCCATGAGGAACATCACCGGAGACATAACCGGGGAGCAGGGGGTGATTGAAGTGCAGCATGACGGGCAGCAGTTGGAATACCTGCTGCCCGTAGCGACTCATGAGACCTAACGCCCGTTGCGTCTTGAGACGGGTAATGTCGTCATAACGCGCAACCAGCGTATCGATGTGTTCCTGCAATGCCCTGCCTATCACCTAAGTGAAAATGACGCACCAAAAGAGGGATACGTCAAAAAAGTGTGATCATGTTAACAATGCAAACAGCGGTGGTAAACAAGCCTTCAGCTAAACACCAGATTATTTCTGGTATGACCACATCAAGTATCAGGGGAAATCATTAAATTCCAATACATTCAATGAATTAATCAACACAAATTGCTTAATGAAAATCATTTTCAGCATGCATTTTTGAGCTTGGCCCCGCTTTTGCCGGCTCCGCCATGAAAGCCCGGGCAAAGGGTGGTAATATCGATTTCCTTCTAAAAATGAAACAACTGATTGATATGGCAGCCCGAACCCTGAAAATTGCCACTCGCAAGAGCCCGCTGGCCCTGTGGCAGGCCAACTTTGTCAAAGACCGGCTCGAAGCCCTGCACCCACAGTTGCAGGTCGAACTGGTGCCCATGAGCACTCAGGGTGACAAGATCCTCGATACCCCGCTGGCCAAGGTCGGTGGCAAGGGATTGTTCGTCAAGGAGCTGGAGACCGCCATGCTGGAAGGACGGGCCGATATCGCCGTTCACTCCATGAAAGATGTGCCGGTGGAGTTCCCCGAGGGACTTGGTCTGCACACCATCTGCGAGCGGGAAGATCCCCGCGACGCCTTCGTCTCCAACCGATTCAAGGCTATTGCCGAACTGCCGCAAGGGGCCGTGGTCGGCACCTCCAGCCTGCGCCGCCAGTGCCAGCTGCGCGCCGCCCGCCCGGATCTGGTGATCCGCGACCTGCGCGGCAACGTCAACACTCGCCTCGCCAAGCTGGATGCCGGTGAGTACGACGCCATCATCCTCGCCGCCGCCGGTCTGAAACGACTGGAGATGGCGCATCGCATCACCGCTTTTATCGAGCCGGAACAGAGCCTGCCCGCCAACGGTCAAGGCGCCGTCGGCATCGAATGCCGCCTCGACGATACTGAGCTGCACGCTCTGCTGGCGCCGCTGGAGCACGCCGAGACCCGCGCCCGGGTGCTGACCGAACGCGCCATGAATCGCGCCCTGCAAGGGGGATGTCAGGTGCCTATCGGTGCCTACGCACTGGTCGACGGCGAGCAGATCTGGCTGCGCGGTCTGGTGGGCAGCCCGGATGGCAGCCAGGTAATCCGTGACGAGATCCGCGGCCCGCTGGCCGATGGTGAGGCCCTCGGCGAGCAACTGGCCCAGCGCCTGCTTGCCGCCGGTGCCGACGAGATCCTCGCCGAGGTCTACCGCGCATGACCCCGCTGGTGGTGCGTCCGGCCGCCCAGGCCGCCGAGCTGGTGCAGTTGCTGCGCCAGCACGGCCATGCACCGCTCTGCTGCCCGCTGCTGGAAACCGTGGCGGGCAGCGAACTCCCTCTCCTGCCCAACCTGTTGCGCAGTGCTGACGCGGTTATCGCCGTCAGCATCCATGCCGTTCATTTTGCACACGATTTTCTGTTGCAAACTGGTCAGACCTGGCCACATATTGAGTACTTTGCGGTGGGTCAGGCCAGCGCAGATGCGTTTGCAGCCATCGGCATCACGGCAAGTTGCCCGGATGACCCGCGTAGCGAAGGGCTACTGGCCCTGCCCGCCCTGCAGCAGGTAGCAGACAAACGGGTACTGATCCTGCGCGGCAATGGCGGGCGGGATCTCATCGCCAGCACACTGGTCTCACGCGGTGCTCTGGTGCACTATTGTGCGGCCTATGAGCGCCACTACCCCGAGCTGGATGGGGAGACATTAACCCGCCACTGGCAGGCAGCTGGGCTGGACAGCCTGCTCATTACCAGTGGTGAACTGCTGCAACGGCTGCTGGAGCTGGTTCCCGACCACCAGAGGCCCTGGCTTTTTGACCGCCTGCTGGTGGTCCCCAGCCCGCGCGTGGCCGAGATGGCCCACTCCGCGGGCTTTATCCATATCACGATTGCCCAAGGTGCATCCAACCAGGCCCTGACGGCCGCACTGGAACTGAGGAAGATGGAATGACAGAACAACAAGAATCCCAGGTAAAACCCCAGCCGACCGCTGCGGTCAATGGCAGCAAGAGCCGCTCCGGTGCCGTACTGGGAGGGATCGCCATCCTGCTGGCCCTTGGCCTGACCGGCGGTCTCTATCTGCACGGTCACAAGAATGCCGTTGCCCAGCAGGCCGAACTGGCCCAGCTCAAGCAACAGCTGGCGAGCGCCCTGAGCAAGATCGACCAGACCAGCAGCAAGGATGCCGAGCAGCTGGCCGCGCTGGCTCAAACCCAGCAGCGGCTGCAGGGGGAGATGCAGGGTCTGCAGAACCGGGTACTGGATCTCAACGACAAGCGCCCCAACGACTGGATGCTGGCCGAATCCGAGTATCTGGTACGAATGGCGGGCCGCAAGCTGTGGCTGGAGCATGACCTCGTCTCCGCCATCACCCTGCTCGGCAACGCTGACGAGCGCATCGCCGCCCTCAACGACCCCAGCCTGATGCCGATCCGCAAGGCGCTGGCCGAGGATATCGCCAAGCTCAAGGGCATGCCGCGCATCGACCGCGAGGGGCTGACCCTCAAGCTGGCTGCCCTGTCCGACCAGATCGAGCTGCTGCCCCTCTCCACCGTCAGCATGCCGGAAGCCAAGGCCGAGCCGGATCAAGCGGTCAGCACCAATCCCGACGAGTGGGAGAGCAACCTGAAGAAGAACTGGGTCAAGTTCACCGAGAACTTCGTCACCATCCGTCGCCGCGATGGCGCGGTCGAGGCGCTGCTCTCGCCGCAGCAGGAGATCTTCCTGCGTGAAAACCTCAAAACCAAGCTGTTGCAGGCCCAGCTCTCCGTCTATCGCGAGCAGCAGGCGCTCTACGAAGACAGCTTGGACAAGGCCCAACGCTGGCTGACCCAGTATTTCGACACCGACAACAGCGCCACCCGCTACATGCAGGGCGAGATCGACAAGCTAAAGGGTGAGCAGATCCAGATCGACTATCCGGCCCAGTTCAAGACCCAGGCCATGCTGGAGCAGGTGCTGACCGAACGCCTGCAACGCATTCTGGCCAGCAGCTGAGGAGGGCACCATGATCCGTATAATCATTCTGGTTGCCGTGATGGTCGCAGGGCTGATCTTTGGCCCGCAAGCCTCCGGTAACAAGGGCTATGTGCTGATTGCCCTTGGCAATTACACCATCGAATCCTCCGTCACCAGCGCGGTGATCCTGGCCGTGCTGTTCTACGGCGCCCTGCTGATCGTCGAGTGGCTGCTGGGACGGGTATTCGGCCTGCGCCGCAAGACCCTCGGCTGGTACGGCTCGCGCCGCCGCCGCAAGGCCAATCAACAGACCATCGCCGCCACCCTGGCGATGGCCGAAGGGCACTACAGTCAGGCTGAAAAGCTGATGATCAAGGGGGCCAGCAACAGCGACACCCCGCTGCTCAACTACCTGAGCGCCGCCAAGGCGGCACAGGCCCGTGGTGACGACGCCCGCCGGGATCAATACCTGCAAAAAGCGCAGGAGGAGAACCCCAAGGCAGAGCTGGCGCTCACCCTGACCCAGACCCAGCTGCAGATCGAGCAGGGCCAGTACGATACCGCGCTGGCGATGCTGGAGTCGGTCTACGCCCTCAACCCGCGCCACCCCATGGTGCTGGATCAGCTGCGTCAGGTGCATCTGGCCCGTCAGGACTGGAGCGCCCTGTGCGACCTGATACCGGCGCTGCACAAGGTGGGCAAGCTGACCCCGAAACAGGAAGAAGATCTGCTGCAACAGGCCTGGTGTGGTCGCCTGCAACAGGCTGCAGGCAGCCTCGAGACCCTCAAGGCGGTATGGCAGGATCTGCCGCGTAAGCTGCGCCTTGAGCCAGAACTGCTGGCCTGCTACGGCGATCTGCTGCGCCAGCTGGGCGCCGATGGCGAGGCCGCCACCCTGTGGCAGGAAGCGCTGCGCAAACAGCCGATGCCCCAGTTGCTGGCTCGCCTGCCCAAGCTGAAACTCGACAGCTACCAGCCGCTGCTGGCGCTGCTGCAAAAGCAGCAGGGGCAACCGGAAGTGGACACCGCACTGGCCCAGCTCTATCTGCTGGCCGGTCAGCTGGACGATGCCCAGAAGCTGCTGGAACAGGAGGTGGAGCGGGCGCCGAGCGCCGCCGCCTATCACGCCCTCGGCCAGCTGATGGACAAGCGCCGCCTCACCAACAAGGCCAACGAATACTATCGTCAGGCACTGGAGCTGGCGGGGATCTGATCCCCGGCGAAAAGAAACGCGAGAGGCCGCATGATGCGGCCTCTTTTTTTATCTTTTCGCCCTGCCCTCGTCAGGTGGTGAGCCGCTCCAGCTCGCCGATCAGCCAGATGGCCTCGGCGCGATGGCTGCCACACACATCCATCATGGGGCGAAAACCGCCGCACACCGCCGGCCGCTCCGGTTGACCGAAAATCTTGCAGCCAAGGGCGCTATCGAGCTGGATACAGGGGACACCTGCCGGTTTGCCATCTGGCATACCGGGAATGGCACTGCTGATACTGGGGGCGATGCAACAGGCCGCGCAGCCACTACGACACTCCATAGACTCCACTCCTTTGAGACGGTCTGAACCACCATAGCCGAAGCGGCGGCACAAACGTAGCTGGCGCACAAGAAAAAGCCCGACCGCACGGGCGATCGGGCTTCAGACAACACAGCCGGTTCAGCGAGCCATCATCACAGGATGATATCGCGTACCACGCTGTCTTTGCGCTCAAGGTAATGGATCGACTTGATACGGCGAATGGTGCGCGACTTGCCACGGATCAACAGAGTCTCGGTGGTCGCCATCACGCCATCGCTGGTGATGCCATCCAGCAGATCACCCTTGGTGATGCCGGTGGCGGAGAAGATGACGTTGTCATTCTTCGCCATGTCTTCCAGCTTGAGCACCTTGTTCACATCGATACCCAGCGCTTCGCAGCGGGCAATTTCCTGCTCGCCCAGCGCACGTACTTCTGGACTGTCGCCCTTGACGCGATGACGCGGCACCAGACGGGCCTGCATGTCGCCATCCAGCGCACGGATCACCGCCGCGGAGATCACCCCTTCCGGTGCGCCGCCGATGCCATACAGCATGTCGACTTCGCTGTCCGGCAGACAGGTGAGGATGGAGGCGGCAACGTCACCATCAGGAATGGCGAACACCCGCACGCCCAGACCCTGCATCTCCTTGATTGCCTTGTCATGACGTGGCTTGGCCAGGGTAATGACGGTCAGACGGGAGAGCGGCTTGCCCAGCGCCTTGGCCACGGACTTCAGGTTCAGCTCGAGAGCCTGATCCAGGTCGATGGCGCCTTTGGCCTTGGGCCCGACGATCAGCTTTTCCATGTACATGTCGGGCGCTTTCAGGAAAGAACCCTTGTCGCCCACCGCCAGCACGGCCAGCGCGTTGGCCTGACCCATGGCGGTCATGCGGGTACCCTCGATGGGATCGACCGCGATATCCACCGCGTCGCCGTGTCCGGTACCGACCTTCTCGCCGATATAGAGCATCGGCGCTTCATCAATTTCACCTTCGCCGATCACAATCTCACCATCGATCTCGATCTGGTTGAGAATGTGGCGCATGGCCGCTACGGCCGCCCCATCAGCGATATTCTTGTCACCACGTCCGAGCCACTTGTAGCCAGCCAGTGCAGCCGCTTCCGTCACTCGGGAAAACTCGATTGCCAGTTCACGTCTCATCGCATATCCAACCTATGGAGCTCGAAAACGGGCGGCATTCTACCACAAGGGCAAACCTTTGCGCACAAAAGTAGCTTCCAGGTGCATAAATGTAGCCAATTCATCCAATTGCAACCCAATTGCCATCGACTCTTCATCCAGTTGTCACCCCGCTGTCATGCATCTTCCCTAGGATGGCCCCGTCTTCAAAACAAAAGCTTGCAACACAAGGGATTAAGATGAAAAAGCTGACTGTAGTGGCACTGGGTCTGACAGCCGCCTTCCAGGCGCAAGCCGTTGAGGTGTA
Source organism: Aeromonas sp. 602200 (assembly GCF_049173895.1). Classification (NCBI taxonomy): domain Bacteria; kingdom Pseudomonadati; phylum Pseudomonadota; class Gammaproteobacteria; order Aeromonadales; family Aeromonadaceae; genus Aeromonas; species Aeromonas sp. 602200. Next base: position 74,452 of record NZ_JAAKSL010000005.1, on the reverse strand, counting down.
TAAAAATGATACCGCCATGCTGGACCTGTATGGCCGCATCTACGCCGGTCAATTCTTCGGCGACAAGAAAGAAAACGTCGATACCGCCAACCCGAATGGCACCAAGGATTACAGCGCCAAGCAAGGGGCTAACCAGTTTGTCCGCTTCGGTGCCAAGGCCGAGACCCAGATCCAGAGCGGTCTGAAGGCGCTGGCCCAGTACGAAGTGCAGATGTACATCAACGACAGCGAGAAGACCATCAGCGAGAGCTCCGACAACCTGCGCACCCGTCTGGCCTTTGCCGGTGTGGGCGCTGACTGGGGTACAGTGACCTTCGGCCGCCAGAAAGGTGCCCCGGGTTTCCTGGCGGACTGGACTGATGTCTCCCTCTCCGACGGCTACGGTAACGAAGCGCTGGGTGCAAAAACCGACACCTTCGCCACCAACCGCGCCGGTTCCGTACTGAAATACTCCGGCCTGTTCAATGGCTTCCAGCTCGACACCAGCTACAAGTTCGACGGTGGTGACACCGAAGAGACTACCAGCAAGGATAGCGACGCGGCCTACGGAGCAGCCGTGGCCTATACCTTCCCTTTCAACCTGTCGCTGGGTACCGCCTATAACGTCGGCCTGCGCGACAAGAGCGGTGAAGAAGATGCAAAACTGTGGCTGATCTCCGCCAAGTTTGACAACAAGGCCGCCTACGCCGCCCTGAGTTATGCCGATGGCAGCGACTTCCTGGCGACCGGCACCGATCACACCGGTTGGGAAGCCGCGCTGGGCTACAACTTCGAGAATGGCTTCGGTCTGATGGCGCTGTGGAACAAACAGGAGCAGGACAAGGCTGGCACCAAGAAAGACAATGTGGATTACTACACCCTGGGAGCCCAGTACAAGTTCAACAAGAACCTGCGGGTGATTGGCGAGTACCGCATCAACAATCTGGACAGCGTTGCCGGCAAAGCGACCGCCAACAAGGATGACTTCCAGCTGGCTGCTCGCTACGACTTCTAATCGAGGTTTTCCGGATCCCAAAAGCGCGATGGCTTGCCATCGCGCTTTTTCGTCGCTGTTGCTCAGAAAACCACAAACTGGCCTAGGCTCAACAGTAGATGTATCGCCGGAGAGATGATCATGGTCAGGCTGCTTTTCGTCCTGCTCTTGCTGCTGGCTCTTCCCGCTCACGCCCTCAATATCGCCATGGTACTGTGGCGTGGCGAAACCGCCGCCGAGGCGGGCTTTCGGGCCGAACTGACCCGACTTGGCTATCAGACCACCATCACCGTCTACAATGCCAATCAGGATCGCACGGCGCTGGCGACCATGCTACGTCAGCAGATGCTGCCGAAACTGGCCGAATACGACTACATCTACACCTTCGGTACCACAGCCACCACCATGGCAAAGAGTTTGGTCGCCAATCGCAAGCCCATGATATTCAATGTGGTTTCAGATCCTGTCGGGGCAGGTTTTCTCTCGGAAGACAAAGCCCAGAACAGCATGGTGGCCGGGGTAAGCAATATGGTGCCGATGGCGCTGCAACTGGCCAATGCCAGCAAGTACCTCCCATCGGATAAGCGGCTGCTGCTACCCTTCAACCCGCGGGAGCAAAACACCCTGCTGGTGGCCGACATGCTGATCAACGCGGCCAAAGGCTACCAATGGCAAGTCGCAACCTGGCGTATAGCACCGGATCCAAAGCGACTGGAGAACGAGTTGAAGCGGCTGCAACAGGATGCCAAAAACGACATCGTCTTTCTGGCCGCAGACAGCTATCTGCTCTCCATCGCCCCCCGTTTGCTGAATGCACTCAACGCAGCTGCCATCCCTACCATCTGCAGTGCAGAGCTGTTCGTCGAGCACGGCTGCAGCGTTGGCACCATCAGCAGCTACGAGGCGCTGGGCAAGATGGCCGCAGTAATCATCCATCGCCACCAGCAGGGAACGCAGTTGCAGGATATTCCGCTGCAGACAGATCCCCACCCCAAACTGGTGCTGGGGCAACTGGGCAGCACCACCAAGCAGGAGAAGAACCCCGAGAAACCGAAGCTTTGATAAAGATCTCTGCCAATCAGGCTCCAGGCGGGTATGCTGTTGGCCCCCATCGCCCGAGAGCCTTTTCCCATGAGCACCACCGTCTTTTTTGCCGTTCTGCTGGCAGCCCTGCTTCACGCCAGCTGGAATGCGCTGGTCAAAATTGGCGAAGAGCGGCTGGTGGGGGTGTCACTGGTGGCGATCTTTTCAGGGCTTATCGCCGCCGTGGCGCTGCTGCCCATGGGACTTCCCTCTGCTGCCGAGCTGCCCTGGCTCGGCCTCTCAGTCCTGCTTCATATCGGTTACTGCCTGTTTCTCAGCCATACCTACAATCAGGGCGATTTTGGCCAGATCTATCCGCTAGCCCGTGGCAGTGCCCCGCTGCTTGCCATGGTGTTAAGTGCCCTGCTGCTGGGGGACTACCCCGGTTACGGCGGCATCGTCGGCGCCTGCGTGCTGATCATGGGGGTCTTGCTGATGGCCTGGCGAGGTGGGCAGCAGCGCCTTGACAGCAAGGCAGTTCGGGCGGCCCTGATCACGGCCATGTTTACGGCGACCTATACCCTCTCGGATGGAGCCGGCGCCCGCGCAGGGGGTGAACCGGTACGCTACACACTCTGGCTCTTTGCCTGCACCGGGCTGGCGATGCTGCTGGTGCTGATCGTCCACCAGAAACGCAACGCATGGCGCCAGATCCGTCGCCATGCGATGGCGGGAATGGCAGGAGGTGCCATGTCACTGCTCGCCTACGGGATTGTTATCTGGGCCATGACCCAAGCCCCCATTGGCGTGGTCGCGGCTCTGCGCGAAAGCAGTGTGCTGTTTGCCATGCTGCTCTCGGTCTGGCTGCTGAAAGAGCCGCTCGGGCGCATGCGGCTGACGGCGGCGGCCATTATCACCGGCGGCGTGCTGCTGACCCGGCTGGGAGGATAAGCGCTGTCGCCATTGGTGCAGATTTATCTGACAGGATGGCGTAATTCACTCCGCCAAATATGCCGAATACCAATAATGGAAATAAGTGTCGGCCCGGGCGTAAATGTTTACATCCGCAACGTATCAATTAACTGGCAGGTCTGTTTATTTCAACCGCAGCTTCATTTGGGAAACTTACCTGCCAAGCAGCATTAATGATAAAATCGTTCACAGTTAATTTTCGGCAACGCTGACCAATACCGCGCATGGCACAGACCATGCCGCTCCGCCCATACATTCATTGACCGCCTGACGGGTAAGCCAGCCCGGTCAGAGATGACTCGATCGCGCCCGCCACAGCAGGATGGCATGGCGCTACCGCGTTATTAATGGGTCCGGTTTCGTCTGTTTAATTTTTGATTATTTTAAATCCAGCACCATCAGGGAGTTTTTAATATGTCAGCAAAAAAGCTGAAGTTGGGCGCCTTTATATTGATGATATTAACATCGGTATTTGGCGTCACTAATATCGGGATCGGTTTTTACCGAATGGGATATGCCGCCATTCCGATGTTCGTGATCGGCGGACTGTTCTTCTTCATCCCGTTCATTTTGATGATGATCGAATTCGGCACCGGCTTTCGCAAAGAGGCGGGCGGCATCTTTACCTGGATGCGCCACTCGGTCTCGACCCGATTCGCCTTTATCGGGCTGACCATGTGGTTCGCCTCCTACGTCATCTGGATGTTTGGCAAGGCGCTCTCTATGTGGGTGCCCCTCTCCTTCATGCTGTTTGGCCGCGACATCACCGTCATCCCGGTCACCCTGGGTACCGGCATCGACTTTGGCCCCTTTATTCTGGGTGTGGTCGCCATCGCGCTGGTTGCCACCGTCACCAAGCTCATCACCCTGGGTAGCGCCCGCTTCGCCAAAGTGGCGGCCATCGGCGGTCTCTCCGTGGTGGCACTCAACGTGTTGCTGCTGGTCGGTGGCGTCTTCACCTTCGCGGTGAGCGGCATGACCCTGCAGGAGCCCCTCACCCAGGCATCACTGGCGGCCTCTCCCAATGCCGCATTCAACGACATCATCCCCTTCCTCGGCTTCATGGTATTCGCCATCTTCGCCTACGGCGGGGTCGAGGCGATGGCCGGGGTGGCTGACGAGCTGGAAGATCCGGAGCGTGACCTCAAGCGCGGCATCTTCCTCTCCGGCGCCTTCATCGTGCTCTGCTACATCATCGGCTTTCTGGCGGTCGGCGCCATCATGCGCTGGAGCGACTTCCCGGCCAAGGGGATCACCTCTCTCTCCGCCCTCTTCATCATCATGCTGGAGCTGGGGCGCCATCTTGGTGGCGAGTGGCTGGGACAGGTGTTCATGCGCTTTGCCGGATTGGGCATGTTCCTGAGCTATCTGGGTGCCTTTATCGCCCTCTCCTACGCGCCGCTGCGCCAGTTCATCACCGGCACCCCGAGCTACTTCTGGCCGGAGCGTTTCCAGCGCGAGAACGAGAATGGCGTGCGCATTGAAGCCCTCAAGGTGCAAGCCTGGGTGGTCTGTCTGTTCATTGCCGCCAAGTCCATCTTTACCCTGATCAACCCGGAAGGGGCCGCCGCCCTCTATGAGCTGATCATCACCATGACCAACGTCGGCATGACCCTGCCCTACATGTTCCTCATCTACGCCTGGTATCGCTATCGCAACAACCCGGCGCTGGGCAAGGACCTGATCTTCTTCAAGAGCGCGGGTTCCGTGCTGCTGGCTACCATCATCAGCCTGATCCTGGTCGCCTTCGGCAACGTCTTTACCGTGGTCGCCCCCTTTATCTCCGGCGATATCTCCACCGGCGTCTGGACCATCATTGGCCCGCTGCTGTTCGTGGTGATCGCCATGCGCTTCAAGATCAAGCAGGAAGATGCCCACTAAACGATAAGCAATGCTCCATGCCAATCGGGACCGTTCTGGTCCCGATCTTTTTAGCGTCGGCTTCCGCTCGCCATCACGGCCAGTCCATAGTTTCAATGCAAAAAAGACTCCATAGAGACCTCTTTTGCGCTCTCCTCGCCGTCAGAGCACGCTCAACGCCGTAAATTATCAATATCAAGGTGAGAATGATTGTGAAGCGCCAGTTCACGACATATAACTTAGCGAGATATCCCTGTACTTCGTCCGGTAGAGCTGATCATGATGATGCGTTCCCTCCTTCCCCTGTTGCTTGGCGCAGTAATGCTGCCGGCCACTATGGACAGTGCCCATGCCAACCCCTTTTCCGCCAGCAGCAAGAGCAGCAGCGGCTTTCTCGAGCGACGGGATGTGCCCAACCTCAGCTCAGCTGCCTTCGTGGTGGCCAACCACAGAACCGGCGAGGTGATCTCCGAGCGCAACGGCAACCGGGTAATGCCCATCGCCTCACTCACCAAGCTGATGACGGCGCTGGTAGTGCTGGATGCCAACCTGCGCCTCAACGAAATGCTCACCGTGACCAATGCCGACATCGACCGCATCAAGGGAACCGGTTCACGACTGGCCATCGGCTCCAGGCTCAGCCGCGCCGAAATGCTCCATATCGCCCTGATGTCCTCTGAAAACCGCGCCGCCTCGGCGCTGGCCCGCCACTATCCCGGCGGCCAGCGTGCCTTTGTCGAGGCGATGAACGCCAAAGCCCGCATGCTGGGGATGTGGAATACCCGCTACGCCGACAGCACAGGGCTCAACCCGCGCAATGTCTCCACCGCGCAGGATCTCGCCAAACTCGCCGCCGCAGCGGCCTCCTATCCGCTGATCCGCCAGTACTCCACCGACGAGCAGAGTTATGTGCGCACCAACAAGCGTCAGCTGCACTACCTCAACTCCAACCGGCTGATCCGCGAAGGGCAATGGGAGTTCACTCTCTCCAAGACCGGCTATATTCGCGAAGCGGGCCGCTGTCTGGTACTGGGCACCAAGGTCAATCGTGAGCCGGTGATCATGGTGCTGCTCAATGCCGAGACCACCAACGATCGGGTCGCCGACGCCAAGCGGATCAAAACCTGGCTGGAGAGCTCGGGCAGAACCACCCTGGCAGCCAACCAGAACAACATGCTAACTCACCAGTAAGCTCGAGATCCCCAACCAAGCGAGGCGCCCGCCTCGCTTTTTTTATCTGCATGAGCGCACCTAAAAACGGGAGCTTGCTCCCGTTACAGGTAACACCTTCCGCCATCCCGTTACAAAACGTAACTACTCAACAGCGTGATTCACACTAATAGAATCAATTGGTTGTAAGTTTTCGGCAAGAATTTTAGCGTGCCATCACAACCCCTGTAGCGACGAGCCACCATGCGTATTTCCAGTATCGAGTGCGGGCGGGTACTGGCCATTCTGGCCGTGATGACCATTCACGTATCCCCCTTCGCCAATCCCTTCAATCCCGCCCTGTGGGGAAGCGGATCCTGGCTCTGGCTGAGCGGCACAATCAACCAGTTATGCCGCTTTGCCGTGCCGCTGTTTTTCCTCTGTGCCGGTTACTTTCTGCAGCCAAGGCTGAGTCGCGAAGCGCCGCTGACCGTGGCCTGGCGCTACTGCCGCCCCTTGCTGCTACTCTGGCTGGTGTGGAGTCTGGTCTACCTGCTAGTGCCGTTCAATCCGCTTGCTGCCGTGCAGCAAGGCTATCTGGCCTCCCTGCGCGGGCAGTGGCAATTCCAGCTCGGCGACCCCCTCAATGGCTGGCTGGTGGGCGGCATGATCCACCTCTGGTTCCTGCCAGCACTGATCATGGCGGTGACCCTGCTGGCACTCTGCTACCGCCTTGGCAGACCAGCGCTCGCCCTCTGGCTGGGTCTTGGCCTCTACCTGCTGGCGCTGCTGGGGGGCTCCTATGCCAAGCCGCTGCTGGGCGCCGAGTGGCCACTGCTCACCCGTAACGGCCCCTTCTTCTCCCTGCTGTTTGTGGCGCTTGGTGCCCTGCTGCGCCAGCGTCAGTGGCAGCCCGATGCCCGCACCGGCTGGCAACTGCTGCTGGCTGGGGTGACGCTCTATGGCTGTGAAGCCTGGGCGCTGCAGCACTTTGCCGCAGTGCCGCTCACCCGCCACGACTTCCTGCTTGGCTCCCTTCCCTGGGCTCTCGGCCTGTTTGGCCTGCTGCTGGCCAACCCCGAGTGGGGCAAGGGCAGCTGGCTTGAACGTCAGGCCCCCAAAGTGCTCGGGATCTACTGCCTGCACATGATGCTGGTGGTCTGGCTCTTCGTGTTTGGCCCGCAGGCCGCATCCATCCTGTGGGAGATCGCCAAGGTGCCGCTGCTGCTGGGATCGTCTCTGCTGGTCTATCGCCTGCTGGCGACTATCCCCCTCACCCGCCGACTGCTGAGCACTCGCTGAGTCCGATATCCGGCCCGTCCTATCGGGCCGGATATCGCTTCACATTTCGCACCTTTTTCTTCCGCTACGCCCTTCTCCCTCGCTTCGTTCTCGCGGTTTGCTGTAATGGCTCTGCTTTTCAGCCGAGCTCTGCCGACCACACAACACGCACCCAAAGCCCCCTCCATTTTCACCTTGCCAGACAAATGAAAATCAATATCATTGGCATCCCGCTTAAGCGGGTCAGGCTAATTATAATTAAATCAATATGTTCGAGCCGTCAGGTCGACATTCAAAGAGTCAATATTGAATATGCAGCACCCTCACTTTCGCAGAACGCTGGTCTCGCTGGCACTGCTGGGCACCGGCTTCACTGCCCAGGCCACCGATGAAACCATGACTGTGGTTGGCAAACGCTCCCAGCATCAGGAAGTTGCCACCGCAACCCGTACCAATACGCCAGCCAAGCTGGTTCCCCAGACCATCGACAGCGTCAAGGTCAGCGAGCTGACCGCCTTCGGCCAACCTACGCTGAGTGAAGCCCTGAGCGGCATTCCCGGGGTCAACGCAAGCGGTGATACCCGCTTCGACGGGGTCAATATCCGCGGCTTCAGCGCCAGCAACGACTTCTATCTCGACGGATTCCGCGACGACATGCAGTACACCCGGGATCTCGGCAACATCGAGCGGGTGGAAGTGCTCAAGGGCCCGGCTGCCGTGCTCTACGGCCGCGGTAGCACGGGGGGCATCGTCAACCGGGTCAGCAAGAAGCCGCAAAAAGGGCAGGAGTCCAGCGTCACCGCCCGGGTCGGCAGCTTTGACAGTCAGCGACTGGCCGCCGACCTCAATGGCGAGGCGAGTGAGCAGGTGCAACTGCGCCTCAACATGGCGCAAGAGGACAAAGATAGCTTCCGCAACGGCGTGAAGAGCAAGCGCACCCTGCTGGCCCCCTCCGCCAACTGGGAGATCAGCGACAACCTCAACTGGCTGGTGCAGTACGAGCGCAACGAACATGACCGCACCCCGGATCGCGGCATTCCCGGGGTCAATGGCCGTCCGGCCGATGTGCCGCGAGAGTATGTCTACAGCGATACCAGCCGCGACTTCATCGATGACGTGGCACAATCCACCCGCTCACGCCTCTCCTGGGATATCAACGATCAGTGGCAGTTGCGCCAGCAGCTCGGTTACTCCACCCTCGACAGCCAGTTTGACAACACCTATGTCACCAGCGTCAAAGGGGATCAGGTGACCCGCTCCCGCTGGCAGCAGGATCTGAAAGCGAAGAACCTGATCAGCAACACCGAGGCAGAAGGTCTGTTCCAGACCGGCCCGGTGGAACATCGCCTGCTGGCCGGCTTCGAGCAGAACTGGCAGGAGCGCACACCCAAGCTCTACCAGAACGCCACCGCCATCCCGTCCGGCAACCTCTACGACCCGGGCTCACTGCCTACCTACAATGGCGCCATGAAGCTCTCCAGCGACGCCAAACACAAGGTGCGCGGCAATGGCCTCTATCTGCAGGATCAGCTCAGCCTGGGTGACTGGCATCTGGTGGGCGGGCTGCGCCGTGACGACTTCACCGTCACCAGTCGCCGCTACGACCTCAACAAGGAGGAGAGCGTCTCGGTCAACAGCCTGAGCCCGCGCCTCGGTCTGGTGTGGAATCCCCTCGAGGATCACGCCTTCTACACCTCCTACAGCAAGACCTTCACTCCGGTGGGCGGCGAGCTGATCGGCATCACCCCGGGCGACAAAAACAACGGGCTGGAACCCCAGCACACCCGCCTCTACGAAGGTGGGGTGAAGAGTGACTGGCTGAACGGCAAGCTGGCGACCACTCTCTCCCTCTATCGACTGGAGATGTACAACAAGCGCACCAAGGATCCGCTGGATCCCACCAAGGTGATCCTCACCGGCCTGCAGCGTACCGAAGGGGTCGAACTGAGCGCCCGCGCCGAGCTGACCGACGAGATCTATCTGCGTGGCGGCTTCGCCATTCAGGATGCGGAGCAGGTCAAGGCGGATGCGGATCTGCAGGGCAAGCGCCCGATGAACGTCTCCCGCCAGAATGGCCAGTTCTATCTCGGCTACAAGAGTGGTGAGCAGGGCTGGTTCGGTGAAACCGGCGTGACGGCGGTGGGCGATCGCTTTGCCGACAACGCCAACACCACCACACTGCCCGGTTACGCCCGCTTCGATGCGCGCGCCGGTTATCGCTGGCAACAGTGGGAAGCCGAGCTGAGCGCCGAGAACCTGACTGACCACGAGTACTTCGTCAGCGCCACCAGTGCCACCCAGATCATGCCGGGCACACCCCGTCAGCTGAGCCTGACCGGTACCTACCGTTTCTGATCTCTGTGACAACCACCCCGACTGGCCAGCCCCTGCTGGCCAGTTTTTTTATGAAGCAACCACGATGAAACGCAGAAGAGTTCCCCTTCACAACAACAAATGGGTACGCCGCCTCCATGCCTGGGCCGGTTTTTTTACCCTCGCCCTGATGCTGATGTACGGCATCACCGGTCTCTGGCTGCAACACCGTGCCGTGTTGCCCATCCCCGGCCCCCACACCGACAAATCGAGTGAAGAGATAGTGCTGGAGGCGCCGCTCGCCAGCCCGGAGCAGCTGAAAAGCCTGCTGCAACAGCGCTATCCCGATACCTTTGCCGACGGGCGAACCATGATCACCCCGGCCCAGACCCTGCCCACCCCGAACGGCCCGCTCACCCTGCCCGCCAAGTGGGAGATGCGCGGTGTCACCCTCAGCCAGAGCGTGGCCGCCAGCTATGTTGAGGGTACCCTGCTGGTACGTACCGACCTGCAACTGGCCAACTTTGCCGCCAGCCTCAACCGGCTGCACCGCGGCATAGGCACCGGCCTCGGCTGGCAGCTGTTTGGCGATATCGCCGCCCTGGCCCTGCTGCTGCTCGCCCTCACCAGCCTGTTTATGTGGACCAAGCTGCACGGCACACCCAGAGCCATCATCGCGCTGACGCTCGCAGGCAGCCTCGGTACCCTGCTGTTTGCCCTGCTGGGATAGTGCGGCAACCATGTTCTGATGCAGCAAGGTTTGGAAAAAACCGCAATAGAGACAGGCCGCTGGCGGTGATGCCGTCAGCGGCTATATCAAGGAAATGAAATAACGGATAGCGGGAAAAGAGAAGGGATACCAAGAGGTAACTGGAAGTACTGCCTGCTCAGCAGCAACCCACCAATGCGCAGGAACGCCAAAAAACAAAAGGCCATCATTGCTGATGGCCTTTTGTCATGAATTTGATGGTGCCCGGGGTCGGACTCGAACCGACACGGTTATTCACCGGCGGATTTTGAATCCGCTGCGTCTACCGATTTCGCCACCCGGGCAACTGCGAGGGATTATACGAATGGCGCGATGCCATGCAAGGTGTTTTTCGATTGAACACTCCCGTTTGTTCATTTATTCAACGCCTTGCTGATGCGGGGCCAGTTACATAGAATGCCGCCATCATCTTAATGGAATAAAAACGATGGCCAAGCCTAAAAAAGTCCAACAAAAATCCCCCTCTCCCGCCACTCAGCCATACCCGTCAGCAGGTCTGCTGCGTCGCCTCGGCGCCCTGATCTATGATGCGCTGGTGGTGACTTCGCTGCTGATCATCGCCGGCTTTATCGGCATGGGGGTCGCCAAGCTGCTGCTGGTCACCGGCATGGCCAGCGTACCGGCGGGTGAAGATACCGTCTGGTTGCTGACCCGCCACCCCCTGAGCCTGATCTACACCCTGTGGCTCGCCTTCGTCATCTGCGGTTTCTACACCTGGTTCTGGACCCGCGCTGGCCAGACCGTCGGCATGCGCGCCTGGCGGCTGCGCATTCAGAACGAAGATGGCAGCCATATCCGTATTACCCAGGCGCTGATCCGTCTCGCCACTGCCGCCTTTGGTCTGGGCAACCTGATGTGCCTGTTCAACCGCAAGCGCCCACGGGCGTTCCAGGATATCTGGGCCGAATGCGAAGTGATTGTGCTGAGCAAAGAGGCAAATCTGGAATTGTTGAACAAGTAATACCGGATCAATGCAATAACGAAAGAGGGCACCAGCAGGTGCCCTCTTTGTATTACCACGTGTGAATTACTGCTTGCGGCTGAGGATGTAGAAGGAGATGCCGCCAAACAGCAGGCTGGGCGCGACAGCCGCCAGAATGGGCGGTACCGCATAGACCAGACTGATGGGGCCAAACACCCGATCACTCACATAGACGGCAAAGCCGGTCATGATCCCCATCAGCATCCGCGCGCCCATGCTCACCGAGCGTAGTGGGCCGAAGATGAAGGAGGAGGCCAGCAGGATCATCGCCACCACCGAGAGCGGTGACAGCAGTTTGCGCCACATCTCCAGCTTGTAGCGACCGGCATCCTGCTTGTTGGCATCGAGATAGCCGATGTAGTCGAGCAGACCGGAGACCGAGAGGTTCTCGGGGTCGATACTCACCACCCCCAGCTGCTTGGGCGTCAGCTCCGAGCTCCACTCCATCTTGTCATGCTGTTCGCTGCGGATCTGCGCCGGGTCGTCGAAGCGGGTAACCTGGGTCTGCTTGAGCAGCCAGTGATGCCGTTCAAATACCCCCTCCCGTGCCTGCACCACGTCGATCAGCTTGCGCTCGGGGGTGAAACGATAGAGGGTGATGCCGGTCAGGGCGCCATCGTTGCGCACCCCGTTGATATTGACGAAGTTGTTGCCATCCCGTGCCCACACCCCGTAGGCCGAGACGGTAAGCCGCCCTTCCGACATGGCGCCGGCACGAATATCATCCGCCATTCGCTTGGCAACGGGGGCCACATACTCCCCCATTAGCAACACCAGGATCATCAACGGGATCGCAGTCTTGAGCGCTGCCATCACGATACTGATCTTGGAGCGGCCCGCCGCCTGCATCACCACCAGCTCGGAGCTGGTCGCCAGCTGGCCCAGACCGATCAGACCGCCCAGCAGTGCCGCCAGCGGGAAGAAGAGCACCGCCTCCTTGGGCATGGAGAGCAACACATAGTAGAGAGCATTGAGCATGTCGTAGTTGCCCTCTCCGACAGACTTGAGCTGTTCCACATACTTGATGAGCGCCGCCAGACCAACCAGCGTGAGCTCACACAGCAGGATCGACATAAAAATGACCCTGCCGATATATCTATCGAGAATGCCAAACATCAGCGGTAGTTCCTATGTGGGCTTCATCATTTTGATTTGTTTATGAAATATTTGCTCTTTACCCCGTTCCACCAGCTGGTGCCCTGCAAATTGAGGGGCAGGCCAATAAACAGCAGATAACCGAGCGGAACCAGGAACATCCCCGGCCAGTAGGGCAACCGGCCACTGTCGATAGCCGAGCGGGCAGCACTGAGCAGCAGGAAGTAGGAGAGATAGAGCATGATGGCCGGCAACAGCTTGGCGTAGCGCCCCTGACGGGGGTTGACCCGAGCCAGCGGAACTACCAGCAGGGTGAGCACCGGAATGGAGAGGGGCAGCGAGATACGCCATTGCAATTCACCCATCATGTCGTTTTCCTGGGTACCCAGCAGCTCCATGGTGGGTTTGGCCGCCGCCTTGCGGTTGGAGCGCTCCATCTCCTGCTGACGGATCACCAGACCATACTCGCGAAAATCGGAGATCTGGAACTGCTTGCCGGAGAAGTTGCCTTCATAGCGGGAACCATCCTTCAGAGTCAGCCACTGCAGACCATTCTCATCGATCGTCACCACCCCTTCGCTGGCCACCACCACCGAAGGGGGGTTGCTGCCTTCAGCCCGCTGCAAGATGAAGATCTTCTGCAGCTTCGAGCCGTTGTCGTTCAAATCCTGGATATAGGCAACCAGGCGCCCCTTATCGAGCTCCATAAAGCGGCCCGCCTGCAGGAAAGAGATCCCCGGATCCGACTTGAACTCGTCGATCACCTGATACTCTCGCTCCTTGGCCTGCGGGGCGATCCAGCCGGTGTTGAACGCTGCGACTGCAGCGGTCAGCAAGGCCAGCAACATGGCGCTGCGCATTACGAAACGGTGGCTGAAACCCACCGCATGCATCACAGTCATCTCGCTTTCGGCGTAGAGGCGACCATGGGCAAACAAAATGGCTAAAAAGAGACTGATAGGCAGCATCAACAGCGCCATATTGGGCAAGTTGAGCAGCAGCAGGGTGGAGACCAGACGTGTCGGCACCTCGCCATCGGCGGCATCACCGATGATCTTGATAAATTGTTGGCTGACAAAGATAAGCAGCAATACGAATAACACTGCCAGCTGGGTTTTCAGGGTTTCCCTGAACAAATATCGGAAAACGATCACAGTCATTCCCAAGTAAACTTGTGTTTTTAGTCGAATGCCTGAAAAATAGGGCCGTATATTGGATTTTTACCAGTTTGAACTGCGGAGCCTGTGGCTGTTCGCTCCGCCTCTGATACCCCAACAAGCACCGCATTATTCAATAAAAGGTGCCTTTTGTCTTTAGGATGTAGGAGATTCCATGGAGTTCAGTGTAAAGAGTGGCAGTCCAGAGAAGCAACGGAGCGCCTGCGTCGTAGTCGGCGTATTTGAGCCGCGTCGCCTCTCTCCGGTTGCCGAACAACTGGACAAGATCAGCGATGGCTATATCAGTTCGCTGCTGCGCCGTGGCGACCTGGAAGGGAAACCAGGCCAGATGCTGCTGCTGCATCAAGTACCGGGCGTGCTCAGCGAGCGCGTACTGCTGGTCGGATGCGGCAAGGAGCGGGAACTCGACGAACGCCAGTACAAGCAGATCATCAACAAGACCATCACCACCCTCAACGAAACCGGCTCCATGGAAGCGGTCTGCTTCCTCACCGAGCTGCACGTCAAGGGTCGGGATACCTATTGGAAGGTGCGCCAGGCGGTAGAAACCACCAAGGCGGGCCTCTACAGCTTTGATCAGTTCAAGACCAACAAGGCCGAGCCACGTCGCCCGCTGCGCAAGCTGGTATTCAACGTGCCGACGCGTCGGGAACTGACCATTGGTGAAAAAGCCATCGCTCACGGTCTGGCCGTGGCCAAGGGTGTGCGGGTCTGCCGCGACGTGGCGAACATGCCGCCCAACGTCTGCAACCCGGCCTATCTGGCCTCCCAGGCCCGTCGTCTGGCCGATGCCTACGACAACATCACCACCAAGGTGGTGGGCGAGCAGGAGATGGCCGAGCTCGGCATGAACTCCTACCTGGCGGTGGCCCGCGGCTCCGATAACGAAGCCATGATGGCCATCATCGAATACAAGGGTCATCCGGATGCCAAGCCCATCGTGCTGGTCGGCAAGGGTCTGACCTTTGACTCCGGCGGCATCTCCATCAAGCCGGCCGACGGCATGGACGAGATGAAGTACGACATGGGTGGCGCCGCCTCCGTGCTCGGTACCATGCATGCGCTGGCCCAGCTGCAACTGCCGATCAACGTCATCGGCGTGCTGGCAGGCTGCGAAAACATGCCGGGTGGCAACGCCTATCGCCCAGGTGACATCCTCACCTCCATGTCCGGCCAGACCATCGAAGTGCTCAACACCGATGCGGAAGGTCGTCTGGTACTGTGTGATGCGCTGACCTATGTGGACCGCTTCGATCCGGAAACCGTGATCGACGTGGCGACCCTGACCGGTGCCTGCGTCATCGCGCTGGGCCACCACACCTCGGGTCTGCTGGCCAACCACAACCCGCTGGCCCACGAGCTGCTCAACGCCTCCGAGCAGGCGGGTGATCGCGCCTGGCGTCTGCCGCTGTTCGACGAGTATCAGGAGCAGATCGACAGCCCGTTCGCCGACATGGCCAACATCGGCGGTCGTCCGGCCGGTACCATCACCGCGGCCGCCTTCCTGTCACGCTTCACCAAGAAGTACAACTGGGCCCACCTGGATATCGCCGGGACTGCCTGGAAGAGTGGCAAGGATAAAGGCTCCACCGGTCGTCCGGTGCCCCTGCTGACCCAGTTCCTGCTGAACCGGGCTGGCGTGGATATCGAAGAGAAAGAGTAACTCTCCGGCCCCTGCCGATGGCTGCATCGGAAGGGTTGGCGTTACCCTGAACCACAAGGAAGAGGCCCGCCTCTTCCTTGTTTCATTCTTGAATCAGTGAGCTGCGGACGGGAAACGCCCCGTCAGCCTCATGAGGCGGTCAACAGTCCGTCACCGCAAAACGGGATCAACCTGATGAGCCAAGTGACCTTTTACCTGATGAGCGAACAGGATGACGCGCAGGCCTCTGCGGTCGAGCGACTGGCCTGCACTCTTGCAGCCGAGTCGTGGGGCGCGGGCCATATCTACCTGTTCTGCGACGATGAGGCTCAGGCTCTGCGCCTGGACGAGCTGTTGTGGCAACTGCCGCCGGAGCGCTTCGTGCCGCACCAGCTGCAAGGCGAAAGCGGCATGGCCCCGGTGGAGATCGGCTATCAGCCACCGAAACGGCGCTACGCCCGCCTCATCAATCTGGCCACTGCGACACCTTTGTTTGCAGGACACTTCGCTCAAGTGGTAGATTTTGTCCCCACTGACGAAACACAAAAGCAGCAAGCCCGCGAGCGCTACAAGCACTATCGCCAGGCAGGCCATACCCTCGAAATGAGGGATCAGCCCGTCCTTGCCGCACCGGATCCGGCGCAGCCCTGACTGCAACCAATTGATCCATAAAGAATCAACACCAGACTCCATCCATCCAGATTACGGCGAGACCATGGAAAAGACTTTTAATCACAACGCCATCGAACAGGCGCTCTACCAGCACTGGGAAGCTCAGGGCTACTTCAAGCCCCACGGCGACACCAGCAAAGACTCCTTCTGCATCATGATCCCGCCGCCGAACGTCACCGGCAGCCTGCACATGGGTCACGCCTTCCAGCAAACCCTTATGGATACCCTGATCCGCTACAACCGCATGCAGGGCAAGAATACCCTGTGGCAGGCAGGTACCGACCACGCCGGTATCGCCACCCAGATGGTAGTTGAGCGCAAGATCGCGGCAGAAGAGGGCAAAACTCGCCACGATTACGGCCGTGATGCCTTCATCGACAAGATTTGGCAGTGGAAGGAAGAGTCCGGCGGTACCATCACCCGCCAGATGCGCCGTCTGGGCGACTCCGTGGATTGGGAGCGCGAGCGCTTCACCATGGACGAGGGTCTCTCCGCTGCCGTGCAGGAAGTGTTTGTCCGTCTTTACGAAGATGGCCTGATGTACCGTGGCAAGCGTCTGGTGAACTGGGATCCGAAACTCAACACCGCCATCTCCGATCTGGAAGTGGAAAACCGCGAGATCAAGGGCCACATGTGGCACCTGCGCTATCCGCTGGCCAACGGCGCCAAGACCGCTGAAGGCAAGGATTACCTGATCGTCGCCACCACTCGTCCGGAGACCATGCTGGGCGATACCGCCGTGGCCGTGAACCCGGAAGACCCGCGCTACAAGGCGCTGATCGGCCAGCACATCCTGCTGCCGCTGGTGAACCGTCTGATCCCCATCGTTGCCGACGAACACGCCGACATGGAGAAGGGCACAGGTTGCGTGAAGATCACCCCGGCCCACGACTTCAACGATAACGAAGTGGGCAAGCGCCACAGCCTGCCGATGATCAACATCTTCACTCTGGATGCCCACGTGCGTGCTGAGGCCGAAGTGGTCGATACCAACGGCAACCCGAGCTCCGCCTACGACGCCGCCCTGCCAGCCGAGTTCGCCGGTCTGGAGCGTTTCGCTGCCCGCAAGGCGATTCTGGCCAAGCTGGAAGAGCTGGGTCTGCTGGACGAGATCAAGGATCACGTGCTGCAACAGCCTTACGGCGATCGCGGTGGCGTGCCCATCGAGCCGATGCTGACCGACCAGTGGTACGTGCGCGTGGCACCGATGGCCAAGACCGCCATCGAGGCGGTGGAAGATGGCCGCATCCAGTTCGTGCCGAAGCAGTACGAAAACATGTACTTCTCCTGGATGCGCGACATTCAGGACTGGTGCGTCTCCCGTCAACTGTGGTGGGGTCACCGCATCCCGGCATGGTATGACGATGCCGGCAACGTCTACGTTGGCCGCAGCGAAGATGAAGTGCGCACCAAGCACAGCATCCCGGCCGTGACCGTACTGCGTCAGGACGAAGACGTGCTCGACACCTGGTTCAGCTCCGCCCTGTGGACCTTCTCCACTCTGGGCTGGCCGAACAACACCGAGGCACTCAAGACTTTCCACCCGACCGACGTGCTGATGAGCGGCTTCGACATCATCTTCTTCTGGATTGCCCGGATGATCATGATGACCATGCACTTCATCAAGGACGAAAACGGCCAGCCGCAAGTCCCGTTCAAGACCGTCTACATCACAGGTCTTATCCGTGACGAAGAGGGCCAGAAGATGTCCAAGTCCAAGGGCAACGTGCTGGACCCCCTCGACATGATCGACGGTATCTCGCTGGAAGATCTGCTGGAGAAGCGCACTGGCAACATGATGCAGCCGCAGATGGCCGAGAAGATCGCCAAGCGTACCGCCAAGCAGTTCCCGGAAGGGATCGATGCCCACGGTACCGACGCCCTGCGCTTCACGTTGGCGGCGCTGGCCTCTACCGGTCGTGACATCAACTGGGACATGAAGCGCCTGGACGGCTACAACAACTTCTGCAACAAGTTGTGGAACGCCTCCCGCTATGTGCTGATGAACACCGAAGATCAGGATTGCGGTTTTGCCGGTGGCGAAATGCAGTTCAGTCTGGCGGATCGCTGGATCCAGTCCCAGCTGCAAGTGGCCATCCGTGACTTCCGTACCGCCCTCGATACCTACCGCTTCGACATCGCGGCTGGCGTGCTGTACGAATTTATCTGGAACCAGTTCTGTGACTGGTATCTGGAGCTGACCAAGCCGGTGCTGACCAAGGGTTCCGAGGCCGAGCAGCGCGCTGCCCGCCACACCCTGGTGACCGTGCTGGAAACCCTGCTGCGTCTGGCACACCCGATCATCCCGTTCATCACCGAGACCATCTGGAAATCGGTCGCTCCGCTGGCCGGTGTACACGCCGACACCATCATGATTCAGGCCTTCCCGGAGTTCGACGCCGCCAAGGTGGAGGAAGCCGCGATGGCGGATCAGGAGTGGGTGAAGGAGTTCATCGTCAGCATCCGCAACATCCGCGCCGAGATGAACGTGGCGCCGAGCGTGCCCCTCAACGTGCTGCTCCAGTGCGATGCCAAGGATGCCCAGCGCGCCGCTGACAACGAGGCCTTCCTCAAGTCGCTGGCCCGTCTGGAGTCCATCCGCGTACTGGCAGACGGTGAAACCGCCCCGCTGTCAGTGAAGAAGCTGATCGGTGCCACCGAGCTGATGATCCCGATGGCCGGTCTCATCGACAAGGATGCCGAACTGGCCCGTCTGGCCAAAGAGGTTGCCCGTCTGGTGGGCGAGTGCGGCCGCATCGAAGGCAAGCTTGGCAACGAAGCCTTCGTCGCCAAGGCGCCGGAAGCGGTCATCGCCAAAGAGCGCGAGAAGCTGGAAGATTACCGTCTCCAGCTGACCAAGCTGGAAGCCCAGCAGGCCGAAATCGCCGCGCTGTAAGCGCAGCGTCCAACCGATACAACAAAGCCCCCTGCCAAGGGGGCTTTTTCATATCCGCGCTTCCCGCTTCAGCTCACCAGCAACCAGCCGCAGAAGCCGAGATAAAGCAAGCCCACCAGTGCCAACCGCCCGGCGGTCATCACCCCCTTTCTGAAGCCCCACCAGAGCAACCCGACCGCCAGCAGCGTCACCAGCGAGGAGGCCATCATGGCGCTATCCAGCAGCCAGGGGGTGAATAGCAGACAGAACGCCTTGGGGATAGTGCCCTGGATCATCATGGCCCCGGAGATATTGGCCAGCGCCAGCCGGTTCTTGCCCTGCCGCACCCAGATCAGCACGTTCATCAGCTCCGGCATCTCGGTCGCCACCGGGCTCAGCAGCAGGGCCGCTAGCACCGGCGAGAGGCCAAACAGCTCGCCCATGCTCTCCAGCTGATGGACAAACAGTTGCGCTGCCAGCGCCACCACTACCAGCGCCGCCAGCGTCTGCAGCAGCACCTTGCCAAGAGGCGGGATCCCGGCATTTGGAGCCAGCTTGAGAGGCTCAGGCAACTCGACCTCATGGCTGTCGCTCTGCTTCAGCTCGCGCCTTACATAGACGAGGTAGACCAGCAGGAAGAGCGGGGCCAGCCAGCTCTTGCCGGTAAAGGCGACCAGACCCAGTACAGTGGCCACCAGAAAGATTCCCATAAACCAGCGCTGATCCCGGCCAATCTCGCGCTGTACCTCGCCATCGATGGCCCGTTCGGTACGCCCCATGCAAAGCAGCAGGGTGAGGCCGACCGCCGCGTAGCCGATGGTAGCCAGCACCAGCGGCCCGCCGAGGGCGGCACCGATGCCAATCTCTTGCTGGGCGGTCGTGTTACCCATCAGCAGGGCGGTCAGGGTGACGATGCATTCGGGCAGCGCCGTACCCAGTGCAGCCAGCAGCGAACCGGTGGCACTTTGCGAGAATTTGAAGTGGTGTCCGGTCCATTCGATGCCGTTGACGAAGTATTCGCAGGCAAGGTAGATGGTGACCGCAGAGACGAGAAATAACAGCAGGGTAATCAACATAATAGATACCGCCAGGCGAGCAGAATAACCGATGGACCCGACATGGCTCGCCCGGCTGGCGTGCATATCGAGGCCAAAGGTCTTGCAGAGCGATAGTGCCTATCGCCGCCCATGCCATGGATGCGAGGATCCAAGAGTGTTGACATGGGCCCGGCCCGGAATACGGGCGGGTTGCTACTCCCCAATGACTGAGGGGACGTTTTACCAACTCGACCGCCGCCTCACAAGGCAAATTACTGACAACTCATTCAATAAGTTGTAAGGAAATGTATCGCTAGCCTCCCCTCCCCGCCACCATTACGCTGTTGGCACACCGATTGCTGTAGGTAGTTCACTATCCACAACAGTTTGGGAAGGATGAACAATGAAACGGTGGATCCAACATTTCTATCAACTCAGCCGCCTCAATTGGCTAATGGTCTGGTTGTTGCTCTGTTGCAGCATCATTTTGCTGTTTCCGGCCGGGCTGATGAAAGGGGCCGTCAGCCAGTGGGCTGCGGATCATGCGGCCTGGCTGGGGGTCGGCATGCTGATCGCCATCTCCTACTTCTGCAGTCAGGGCTTCCTGATCGCCTGGGAGTGGGCTTGCGAAGAGTGGCAGGCGCGCCGTCAGCAGGACCAGCTGGCCCAGATGATCGGCTTCCTCGACTTCAACGAAAAGGCGGTGCTGCGCGAGTTCGTGCTGCAGCGTAAAAGCGTCATAAACTTGCCGATCACCGAGCCCGCCGTCAAAAACCTGATGGATGCCGGCGTCCTCACCTATGCCTACGGCAAGCCGACCCGAGATAAGGATGACGAGAACCAGATCCGCGCCCTGATGATCGCCCTGCCCGCCCGACCGCTGCTCACCTACAAGGTGCTGGGGCTGTCGCGTGGCAAGATGAGCGACGAACAGGTGGAGCAGATCATGAACGCCCGCCCCAAGTTCGCCCAGAAGGGGTTCCAGCGCTAACCGCCGCCCAACCGCCAGATGCAAAAGAGCCGGACACTGTCCGGCTCTCTCGTTTCTGCGCGACATGATGTACCGCTCAGCTTCCCCTTCTGCGCCCTACCCCTTGAGGCTGGAGCAAAAGCTGACATCGTCCTGCACCGGATCATCGCTCATGCTGTGATAGAGCTCGAAGCAGGGGCCATTGCCAAACTCCAGCCCGGCAGTAACGATGTCGCCGATATGTTCCTGCCAACGCGGGCCATACTGACTGCGGTCGGTAATAAGATAACGGGACTGGGCATAACGACCGGCGGGAATAAGCTGGATCTCGACCGCTCCCATCCCCACCGTCCCCGCAGGTACCGTCACCCCGATGTCAGTGCGACACTGGGCTGGCGGGGTCACCTCGGGGTTATCGTGATAGATGAAGATCCACTCCCCACCTTCCAGACCGCGGGCGCTGGCCCACTGATGCAGCTGACTACAAACGGGACCATACCCCTCGCCATAGGGGCCGGTGACACGCATATAGGCCAGAGTGCGGGCGTCCATCTCGATGGTTTTCATGGTATTGCTCCTTGCTGATGAGTGACCCTCAGCATAAGGATTAGGCTGCACAAGTGCGTGTCCATCCTTGCTCATCAAGTGTCCATTCTTGCTCTTGTCGCGGCGAAACTCTCCCGGCGTGCAACCATAGTAACGGCGAAATACCTTGGCAAACGCCTGGGAGCTGGCGAGCCCCGCCCCCAACGCAATGGCCGTGACACTGGCATCGGTATAGCAGAGCTGCCAAGCAGCCCGCTGGATGCGCAGACGACGACACATCTCCCCGGGCGTCTCCCCCGCCACAGCCGTAAACACCCGGTGAAAATGGTAGAAAGACAAGCAGGCACTGCTTGCCAGCGTTTCAATGGAGAGATCGGGATTCTGCTCCAGCGCCCGGATCGCCGGGCGCAATCTGGCCTGATAGTCGACCATGCCGTTAGCGACTGACGCTCCCCGCAACTCTGGCCATATAGAGCGCATCTACATAACGCCCCTGGCGGAAGGCATAGTCACGGGCTCGCCCCTCCTCGGTAAAACCGAACTTGCGATAAAGCGCCTGTGCGGGCTCATTGTCGGTATAGACGGTCAGCTCAATCCGGTGCAGGTTGAGCCAGTTATCGGCCAGATCCAGCG
Organism: Aeromonas sp. 602200; assembly: GCF_049173895.1. Taxonomy (NCBI): domain Bacteria; kingdom Pseudomonadati; phylum Pseudomonadota; class Gammaproteobacteria; order Aeromonadales; family Aeromonadaceae; genus Aeromonas; species Aeromonas sp. 602200. The sequence goes on along the minus strand of NZ_JAAKSL010000005.1, from coordinate 52,482 downwards.
CCGCGGCCATCAGGGCAGAGCCCACCCCTTTGCCGGCCCAGTCATCCCGTACCCCCATACCGATACAGGCCACATGCTTGCGTCTCGGATTGGACTCAACCAGCAGCGAGAGCTGGCCTACCAGCAGGCCGTCGACCTCGGCGACCAGCGCCACCACACCACTCTGTTCCAACCGCTGTTGCCACAGCCCCAAGGTCGGAAAAGGCAGTTGCAAGGTGCCCGCCTGGGCATTGGGCATGGCGTAGAGATCCCGCAAGGCGGGGACATCGGCGGGTTCGGCATGACGGATAGTAATCTGCATATGAGGCTCCTTCTCGAAACCCCCATCATGCAATATCCGGCGCGGTTACACATCCCCTACCCACACCCATTTGTCTTGCCTATCAAAGGGCGATGAAAAAGCCATTGACCCATCGCTGGGCAACGCTCTGGACCGGTTCTGTGTCTGCGAGGAGAGAAACCATAACAGCAAGAACACTGCACAGCGACAGCGATGCCCCGTGGTCGACAACAACAGCCTTGCTACGCACCTGATGCGTGCCCTCATCAATGTGGAGAATAACGCCATTGATACGGCCCAGCTCGATCTCCTCTAGCAGGCCGACACTGATTACGCCAAGCGGGTCGAGCCGGCACTGGCCACCTTGCTGCGCCGACTCACTAGCTGGCAGAAGCCATCAGCAACAAAACGGGGCCATCAGGCCCCGCCTTCCGTTGCGTACACGCTCGCTCAGAGAGCAGGCCCCAGCCCAGCCAACCACCGCAGCGCGCGCGTCTCATGCTCTTTCACAAAGGCATTCTTGCCCGCACAGTAACGCTCGATATCATGCTGACAGCTCGCAGCTACCGCCTGCTTCAACTCGGCGTATTCCCTGCATGCAGCCGGGTGGGCTCTTAGATAGTCACGAAAGGCCAGATGGCGGCGCACATGGTCATCCCCTTGCAAGAAGGCGTGGATCTGGTGAGTTCTCTCATCACCCCCCTTGCGGAAATAGCGGCGACGCGCAATCCCGCACTCCCCCATCGCCTCATAACCCAGCGCCTCCAGTTGCCCGTTCTGCTCATCAAGCCGATCCAGCGATGACACCTCCAGCATGATGTCAATGATGGGCTTGGCCGCCAGGCCTGGGACCGAGGTACTGCCAATGTGGTGGGCAGTCAGCAGGCAATGATCCAGCACACTGCGCAGTTGGGTCTCTTCCGCCACAAAGTGGACTGGCCATTGAGGGTTGTAGGATACGACGTCGACTCTCACGATTTTAGCTCTCTGGATAATTGCCGATGGCGTCGGGCAACAGGGTATGCGATGGCTGGACAAGATAACCAGACGGCCAGCTACACGACAAATGCCCAGCAACAAAAAACGGAGCCCGAGGCTCCGTTTTTCAATGCGTTATCAATCCCGGACAGAACGCGCTTCGCGCTCTTGCCGCTCCCTTGCCAACAGGCGTTTGTACCACCAGCTACTGCGACGACGTTGTGCATTGGAAGAGCGACGAGCCATTTCTTAGGTTCCAGCCAAGAGTAGAAAGGAGCTGCATTATGCGACAGGGATCACGCCTATGTCTTTAGCTGGATCAAGAAAAGCCTCGCAGATCCCCTCAAATCATCTTCGTATCCTGCGACCATCTGGCTACTGACAACACCATCCCTGAGCACACCAGGCCAGCGGGCTCACTCAGACCAGCAACCCGGCCCGAGTTTACTTGACGGATAATCATACAGCCTGCTGGTATTGTGGAGCCAATATGGTAGCCTGCCAGCGCCTGCGGGCAGTCTCTCGCTGCCACGCGCAAACTCCCGGTGAATTTGTCGCTTCCTGACAAAATATAACCTTATTTATCAAATCGTTATTTGGATCTTATCCCAATGCGTATCATGCCGTTGCTCAAGGCGGCCTGCCTGAGCCTGATGTTGTCCGCCTGCGTTGCCCCATTGCTGATGATGGGTCCCACCAGCCAGCTGATGTGGGCCCTGCTCAAGCCGCTGGTCGGCTTTGACCCGAACGAGGTCAATCTATTCGAACAACCCCTGATCAAGGATCGGATGACCGCCATCCTTGGCCCCAACTACGACAGCACCATGCAATTGCTCAAGACCGCCAATGAATTGCAGCAGGAGGGTCCGCTGTTTTACGTCGTATCCCGTTATGCACCTGTACCCGATATAGCCAAGCAGGCGGGGATGGTGTGGAACTCGCAAACCAACCAGATGTCTGTGTTGCTGCAAAAAGGGGATGGCACCACCCAGACCTTTGGCGAAAATCTGGCGGGCACGGTACCGACCTGGCCAACCGCCATGCAAGGCTGGCAGACCCCTACCAGCCAGCTCACCCCGGCGACCAATGCCCTGACCGGCGCGGCGACCAGTCAGAGTGGCGCCTCCCCCTTCTCCCTTGGCAGCGCGCTGGGCACAGTGACCCGCGGCGTCACCGGCTCGCTGACCAACAGCGCCAGCCAGGCCATCAGCGGCGCAGCCGCCAACGCTACAGGACAGGCCACCCAAGCGGTGAGCCAAAGCACGACCGCTCTTACCCGCACTGCAACCACCGCAGTCACTTCACCTGCCAAACAGGCGGTGAGCAGCACAGCTGCGACCGCGACCCAAGGAGCCACCAAGGCCGTTGCCGCTCCTGCCAAGCAAGCAGTCAGCAGCGCCACTGCGACCATGACCCAAGAAGCCACCAAGGCCGTTGCCGATCCAGCCAAGCAAACCGTCAGCAGCGCCGCTGCGACCGCGACCCAAGAAGCCACCAAGGCCGTTACCGCTCCGGCCAAACAGGCTGTCAGCAGCGCCGCCACGACCGTGACACAGGAAGCCACCAAAGCCGTTGTCGCTCCGGCCAAACAGACAGTCAGCAGTGCCGCCGCTACCGTGACGCAAGAAGCGACCAAAGCCGTTGCCGCTCCGGCCAAACAGGCCGCCAGCGCTGCCTCTCATACGGCCGGAGAGAGCATTGCCGATGCCGCCAGAGCGGCGGAGGCCAAGGCTCGCGCCAAGGCAGAGGCGGAGATGGAAGCCCTGCTCAAATAAACCGACAGGCCACCGCAAGGTGGCCTGTTTTTTATCCCGCTACCGGATCATGACGTTATGGAAAAGGCCACATAGACTGTTAGGTAACTACCCGCACAAGGAGTGCATCATGCGTCGTCTGCTCCCTGTTCTCGCTTCTCTCGCCCTGTTTATCGCGCTCCCTGCTCCGGCACTTATCTACTATTCGGAGCAGAACATGCCACTCAATGGCCAGGATAAAAATGGTCAGCCTGTGGGGTTGGCGGTCGAGTTGCTGCGCCTGATGTGGCGCGAAATGGGGGAGCCGGAGCAACCCATCCACTTTCTGCCCTGGGCCCGCGGCTGGTATCTGCTGACCCAGCAGCAAGAGGCTGTGCTCTTTACCACAGCGCATACCAAGGAGCGGGATCCCCACTTCCTCTGGGTCTGCCCCATCAGCCACTCCAGGGTCGCGCTGGTCGGCCGCAAGCAGGATGCCCCCAAAGTGACCAGCAAAGCGGATCTCGCCAAGCTGCAGATTGGTGTGATGCAGGCGGATGTCGGGGAGCAGTTGCTGCTCAACCGCGGGATCAGCCCAGGCAATATGATGTCGGTAGAGCGCATGGATCAGGTGGTGCGCCAGCTCATCATGGCACGCACCGATCTGGTGGCGGGCAACGAGGTGATGTTGCGCCATCAGGCCAAAGAGCTGGGTTTCCCCAGCGAGGATTTTGTCACCGTCGCGATCATTGAAGAGCAGGACAACTGCTTCGCCTTCAACCTGAGGGCAGACAAGCAACAGGTTGCCCGCCTGCAACAGGCGCTGGACAAGGTCAAACAGGGGGGTGAATACAAGCAGCTGATGAAGCGCTACCAGTTGCTCAGTATCCTGCCCGAAACAACTCCCACCATCCCGCGCCTCGAGTAACCCCGGCCCGCCCTATGGCGGGCCCTCTCTATCTCCCGCCGATGATGCCTGTGATGCCTCCACCGGAGCCGTAATGAGGTGGTTCAGAAAGAGATTGAACAGCTCGGCCCGCGAGCCGAGCCGCAACTTGCCGTAGAGGTGCTTGCGGTGATTCTTCACCGTGCCACTGCCAATCCCGAGCTCCGCGGCAATCGCCTCGGTATCCAGCCCCTGCAGCAGCAACTCCGCCACCTGCCGCTCGCGCCGGGTAAGCCTATCGCCCCCGACACTCGCCATCGCCTGCTCCACCGCACTCCGGAGGCTGGCGCTGTCTGGCAGCACAGTGCTCTGGGCCAACAGCGGCTGGCTCTGCCGCCACTGCTGACGACAGAGCGAATGTACCAGCGGGAACAGCTGCTCCAGCCTCGCCAGCTCGTCACGGCTGAGGGTACTGCGCTTGTCGAGTCGCCCCAGAAACAGCATCAGCGTCAGTCCGTCCCGCACCGGCAGGATCAGCCCCACCTCCTCCTGCCAGCCGGTGGCCTGATAGAAGTGGTGGCGATATTCGGGATCGAGCCGCCCTTGGGAGACCTGCGCCAGGGTCCAGACGCCGGCAGGCAAGCCCTGCTCCAGCGCCTGCATAAAGGGATCCTGACTGAAGTGGCTGGTGAGGTAGCGATCAAACAGCAGAGCCCGCTGATGGTTGAGGTTGTCGTAGAGGTAGACGGGCCGCTGCCCCACCCCGAGCAGCAGGGCGCAATCAAACGCCACCTGTTGCTGGATCAGCCGCACCAGCGCCGCCGCAAAGGCGCTGCTGTGCAGGGCATCGACCACCTCGGTCATGCTGCGGGTCAAGGCATCTGTGGTGAATGGCTGGGTCATGGTGGCACGTTTCCGGTGACGGGGAGCGATTCCCCGCTATGGCTGAATGCTAGCACGAGAGTGGCAAAACTGTCCCTCAGGGGACATATCCGCCACCGGCCAGAACGGCGAGGATGACGGCTTTTCCCCTGTTGTTGGAGTACCCATGATCAACCCCCACCTGCTCGATGAGCTGACCGAGCGCGGCCTTGTGGCCCAGAATTCCGACCCGGCGGCCCTGGCCGATCATCTTGCCACCCCGCGCACCGTCTATTGCGGGTTCGATCCCACCGCTGGCAGCCTGCATATCGGTCATCTGGTGCCGCTCTTGATGCTGCGCCGCTTCCAGCTGGCGGGCCACACCCCGGTGGCACTGGTGGGCGGGGCAACCGGCCTTATCGGCGATCCCAGCTTCAAGGCGACCGAGCGCAGCCTCAACAGTGCTGATACCGTGCAGGGTTGGGTCGCCAGCCTGTCGGCCCAAATCAGGGCGCTGCTGCCCGCCGATGAGGGCCTGTCGGCCCCGCAACTGGTCAACAATGGCGACTGGATGGGGCAGATGTCCGCCCTCGACTTTCTGCGGGATATCGGCAAGCACTTCTCGGTCAACGCCATGCTGGCGCGGGAATCGGTGCGCCAGCGGCTGGCTCGCCCGGATCAGGGCATCTCGTTCACCGAGTTCTCCTACGCTCTGCTGCAATCCTACGATTTTGCAGTGCTGCACCAGCGGCTCGGTTGCACCCTGCAGATTGGCGGCAACGATCAGTGGGGCAATATCACCAGCGGCATGGATCTCACCCGTCGCCTCCATCAGGCGCAGGTGCACGGCATGACCCTACCCCTTATCACCAAGGCAGACGGCACCAAGTTCGGCAAGACCGAAGGGGGCGCGGTCTGGCTCGATCCGGCGCTCACCTCCCCTTACGCCTTCTACCAGTTCTGGCTCGGCACCGCGGATGAGGATGTCTACCGCTTCCTGCGCTACTACAGCTTTATGTCGCTGAGCGAGATTGATGCACTGGAGGCGGAAGACGCAAAGCGGCAGGGGCGCAAGCAGGCCCAGCAGGTGCTGGCCGACGAGCTGACCGAGCTGGTACACGGCAAGGCGGCGCTGGCTGCGGTGCAGCGCATCAGCGAGCTGCTGTTTAGCGGCGATGTTGCTCGCCTCGGCGAGAGCGATCTGGCCCAGCTGGCGCAGGATGGCATGCCGTGTAGCACCGTCAGCGGCGAGACGGATCTGGTCAGTCTGCTGGTCAGCTGCGGTCTGGCTAACTCCAGGCGCATCGCCCGCGAACTGCTGGCGGCAGGCGCCATCAGCCTCAATGGTGTGCTCAAGCAGGATGATCAGCTGAGTGCCACTGATCGGCTGTTTGGCCGCTACCTGCTGCTGCGCCGGGGCAAGAAGCAGTATCACCTGGTGGAGTGGCAATAAGCCGCAGGGCGGGGAGCTCAGCTTCCCCGCCCACACCCTGAATCCCTTTTGAATCCCGAGTTGCGATCCCCCTCACAGCCTCTCCCGTCAGCAGCCACCATACTGGCACCGGCGAACATGGAGTACGCCACACAATCTGTTCCTCACGAATCAACAAGGATGCTGATGATGAAGAGATGGCTTCTGGTGCTGCTCTGCACCCTGCCCATGCTGGCACACGCCAGCGGATACACCCAGACCCGCTACCCCATAGTGCTGGTGCACGGCCTGTTCGGCTTCGACAAGCTGCTCGGGGTCGATTACTTCTACGGCATTCCCCAGGCCCTGAGCCGGGATGGTGCCAAAGTCTACGTGGCCCAGGTGTCGGCCACCGCCAGTTCGGAGCAACGGGGCGAACAGCTGCTCGCCCAGGTTGAGCTGCTGCTGGCTGCCACCGGCGCTGAGAAGGTCAACCTGATCGGCCACTCCCACGGCGGCCCCACCATCCGCTATGTCGCCTCGGTCGCCCCCGAGCTGGTCGCCTCCGCCACCAGCGTCGGCGGGGTCAACTACGGCTCAGAGATTGCCGATCTGGTGCGGGCCAATGCCGCCCCCGGCAGCGCCGCCGAGAAACTGGCTGCCGCCGCGGCCCACGCCCTCTCCGGCATGATTTCACTGCTCTCGGGCGGGAGCCAGCTACCGCAAGATCCGGTCGCCGCCCTCGATGCCCTCACCAGCAAGGGGGCCAGCCAGTTCAACCAGCGCTACCCGGAGGGGCTGCCCAGCCGCTATTGCGGCGAGGGGCCGATGCAGGCCAGCAACGGCGTCTACTACTTCTCCTGGAGCGGGCGCGGCAACCTGACCAATCTGCTGGATCCGGTGGATCCTGCGCTGGCGCTGACCGGCGCCTTCTTCAAGGAGCCCAATGACGGACTGGTCGGGGTCTGCAGCAGCCATCTCGGCAAGGTGATCGGCACCGACTACCGGATGAACCATCTGGACGAAGTGAACCAGTCCTTCGGTATCCACCATCTGTTCGAGACCGATCCGGTCACCCTCTATCGCCAGCATGCCAACCGTCTCAAGGAGCTGGGACTATGAAGATCGCCACCCTGCTCGTCGTGCCCTGCGCCATCACCCTGCTGCTTGGCGGAGTGTTGCTCTGGCCCACGGCACCGACGGCAGACTCATCCCCCGCTCAAGCCAGCCAGCATGCACAGAGCCACCCGCACGATCCCGAGCAGGAGGCCGCCGATGCCCTGCAGGCGCGCTATCGCACCTTTGTCTCCGCCCAGAGCAGCCTGACGGTGCCCACCGAGATCTCCCTCGCCAGCCTGCAGATCCTGTTTGACGAGCGGGAGCAGCTGCGCCAGCAGAGCTTTACCCCGGCGGAGCAGGCCCAGCTGTTTGCCGAGGATCGACTGATGGAGCAGCTGACCCTGCGCCGCAGGGCGCTGGCGGAGGCGAGAGACAGCGACAAGTCGCAGCTGGCCAGCGAGCTGGATCTCTGGCTGGCAGAGCAACCGGGCTGGTTTCGCGAGGCGGAGGCCAACAGCCGCCTGCTTGAGGAGTTGCAAGAGCTGGCGCAGATGGACCAGGCCAAACGGGAGGCTCTGCTGCTGGAGACAGGGGGGCCGGAAGCGGTGGATCGGATGCGCCAGCTTGAGCAGAGCCGGCAAGGGTTCGAGGAGCAGCTCAGCGGCTTTCTGGTCGAGCTCAGACAACTGCCGAACGAGGCACGGGCCGAACAGCAGCAGGAGCTGCTGGCCCGCTGGTTCGAACCCGGACAGTGGCGCCGGGTCGAGGCGCTCACCCGGCTCAAACTGGGGGAGCCACAAGCCGAATGAGAAGGGGGCCCGCGATGGGCCCCCTTGCTATTGCGCTTATTGCGGCTTGTTGGCACCCGGCAGCGGCTGCCAGGTGAGGCGGGTCACCTGAATGCCCTGCACCTCGCACTTGAGGCTCAACTCCTGCCACCCCTTCTCCTGACGCAGGGAGACCTCCCCTTCGATCCCCTGCTCGCCAATCTTCAGCTTATCCTGCTCGAAGATCACCTTGTCGCCGTGGGCGAGATCCATCAGTTTGCCGTTGCATAGCCAGTGAGCGAGATCCGCCCCCTTCAGCTTGACGCCACCCTTGGCCGCCTTCTGCTCGGCCGCGCTCACCACAAACAGCTTGCTCAGCTCGGCGGCCCGCTTGGTGAGCCACTCCTGACGCTGCTGCATGCTCATCTTGCTGACGAACTCGGCGGGCTGCCCCTTCTCGTCCAACCATTGGGTCAGCTTGCCGCTGTCGTCAAAGGCAAACTGGGCGGCGGGCTCTTTGACCCCGAACAGCTTGCCGCCCTTGAAGTAGTAGCGGCTCTCCCCTTCCAGCTTGCCCAGCTCGTTCATGATGGGCACGGCGATGATGACGGGGGCGCCATCGATCCAGGCCTTGATGTCGACGCCGTCATGGCTGAATTGACGGGTATCGAGGGCGCTCTCGGCCCCCTTCTCCATCAGGGTAAACTGCTCGGCGAGAGAAGCGGCCAGAGAAGGGAGGGAGCAGAATCCCAGGGTCAGCGCGATCGCTGTGTTGCGCATTGAGTTGTACATAACACTCCTGTGATGGGCCATCCGGCCCGTGGTTAACTCTCTGTCAGCCAGGCCCGCAGCCCTTCCCGGTGAGCATCGCTCAGGGGCAGGGATTGGCGGGCCCGGTAGTCAAAATGGATCAGGGTCGTTTCGGCGGTGACGGCCAGTTCGCCGCCCTGCCAGGCCTCCTGCCAGACCGTAAAGGAACTGGTGCCGATGCGGCGCACGCCAGTCTTGATGGTGACCGGCTGGCCGTAGAACAGCTCCCGTTTGAACTGCACCGTATAGCCCGCGATGATCAGATGCCAGTTATGCACATCCAGATCGGGGGAGAAGATCCGGAACAGGGGATCCCGCGCCGATTCGAACCAGACCGCCGGCACCGTATTGTTGATATGGCCGAGGGCATCCGTCTCCTGAAAGCGGGGTTGGATCTGCATTTCCAGCATGAGTTGACTCCTTGTCTCTTTGTTTCTGTCCTTGTCCTGTTGATTGGACATCAGTGGCCAATGGGTGGCCGCCGGGCATCATCAGCGGATCAGCATGTTACATGATACTGCTGGGCCAAGGACAGGGATGCCAGCGGCCCTGCGCGACCGGCCAGCGGGTGTCGCAGCGCTGCGGATTGTAGGGCTGCACAGAAAAGCGGGCAGTAAAAAGCCCCGCACCTCTTGGCTGTGCGGGGCTGGTGCAGCTAGCTAAACGGCTCGGGGACTAGCCCAACAGATCGAAGCGATCCGCATTCATCACCTTGTTCCAGGCGGTGATGAAGTCACAGACAAACTTCTCCTTGTTGTCATCCTGGGCATAGACCTCGGCATAAGCGCGCAGCACCGAGTTGGAGCCGAACACCAGATCCACCCGGGTGGCCGTCCACTTCAGCGCGCCGCTGCGGCGATCGCGGATCTCGTAGAGATTGCTTGCTTTCGGCAGCCACTGGTAGCCCATGTCGGTCAGGTTGACGAAGAAGTCGTTGCTGAGTACCCCGACCCGATCGGTAAAGACCCCGTGCCCGGTTCCGCCGTGGTTGGTGCCGAGCACCCGCATCCCGCCGACCAGCGCCGTCATCTCGCAAGCGGTGAGCCCCATCAACTGGGCGCGATCCAGCAGCAGCTCTTCCGCCGTCACCACATAGTCCTGCTTGAGCCAGTTGCGGAAGCCGTCGGCCAACGGTTCCAGCACCTCGAACGAGGCCACATCGGTCTGGGCCTGAGTGGCGTCCCCCCGGCCCGGCGCAAACGGCACGCTCACCGTCACTCCGGCGGCCAGCGCAGCCTGCTCGATGGCGAGGTTGCCCCCCAGCACGATGAGATCCGCGACGCTGACACCACACTCGGCCGCCAGCTTGTCATAGACCGCCAGCACCTTCGCCAGCCTCGCCGGTTCGTTACCCGGCCAATCCTTCTGGGGCGCCAGCCGGATGCGGGCACCGTTGGCACCGCCCCGCTTGTCGGAGCCTCGGAAGGTACGGGCACTATCCCAAGCGGTACTCACACGCTCGCTGATGGAGAGGCCGCTGGCGGCAATCCTGCCCTTCACCGCCGCCACGTCATAATCGACACGTCCGGCAGGCACCGGATCCTGCCAGATCAGATCTTCTGTCGGCACATAGGGGCCGACATAGCGGCTCTTCGGCCCCATATCCCTGTGGGTCAGCTTGAACCAGGCACGGGCGAAGGCGTCGGAGAAGGCCGCCGGATCATCGCGGAAGCGCTCGGCAATCTTGCGATACTCGGGATCGAATTTGAGCGCCATGTCGGCATCCGTCATCATGGGTTTGCAGCGGATCGAGGGGTCCTCCACATCCACCGGCATATCCTCTTCGGCGATATTGATCGGTTCCCACTGATGGGCCCCCGCCGGTGATTTTTGCAACCACCAGTCGTACTTGAACAGCAGCTCGAAGTAGCCGTTGTCCCACTTGGTCGGGTGGGTGGTCCAGGCCCCCTCGATGCCGCTGGTCACAGTGTTGCGGCCGATGCCGCGGCTGTGGTGATTGATCCAGCCGAGCCCCTGCTCCTCGAGGCTGGCCCCTTCCGGCTCGGGCCCAAGCTGTTTGGCATCGCCGTTGCCGTGGGCCTTGCCGACTGTGTGGCCACCGGCGGTCAGCGCCACCGTCTCTTCATCATCCATCGCCATGCGGGCGAAGGTGACCCGCATATCCTGCGCGGTTTTCAGGGGATCAGGCTGGCCATCCACCCCTTCCGGGTTGACGTAGATAAGCCCCATCATCACCGCCGCCAGCGGGTTTTCCAGATCACGCTCGCCGGAGTAGCGACCACCCGGCTTGCCGCTGGGCGCTAGCCACTCTTTCTCCGATCCCCAGTAGATATCCTTCTCCGGGTACCAGATATCCTCGCGGCCAAAGGCAAAGCCGAAGGTTTTGAGCCCCATGGACTCATAGGCCACGGTGCCCGCCAGAATAATCAAATCGGCCCAGCTGATCTTGTTGCCGTACTTCTTCTTGATGGGCCACAGCAGGCGACGGGCCTTGTCGAGGTTAGCGTTATCCGGCCAGGAGTTGAGGGGGGCGAAACGCTGGTTGCCGCTGCCACCGCCGCCCCGGCCATCGGCGATGCGGTAAGTCCCGGCCGAGTGCCAGGCCATGCGGATCATCAGGCCGCCGTAGTGGCCCCAGTCGGCGGGCCACCACTCCTGACTGTCGGTCATCAGGGCGGTCACATCCTGCTTGAGGGCCGCCATATCGAGCCCCTTCAAGGCTTGCCGATAGTTGAAGCCGGCCCCCAGCGGATTGGTCTTGGTATCGTGTTGGTGAAGAATGTCGAGGTTGAGGCTCTTCGGCCACCACTCCATTCTGGACGTCTCGACGGAGGTGGTTCCCCCGTGCATGACCGGGCATTTTCCTGCGGAACTGTCTGAATTGTTGCTCATCGTTTTCCTCATTTGCTCTGCTGTCCATAACCTGAAACAGCATGGCACAGAGGCGTGACACAAACTGTGCAGCAGCGGCCGATTTACGGATCTTTCACGCAAGCGGCCGCGGAGCGCCCATCGGCCGCGACAGAAATTGGATGAACTATGGCGCCTCTGCGGGCTGATGGGGCGGCTCGGGCCGCAGCCAGGCGCTGCGAAAATCGAACCAGCCGAGCGCCGTCATCCGCACCCCGTGCACGCCGACCCGGCTCTCCAGCTCCAGCCAGTGGTGAAACAGCGGCACAAACCAGCTCTGCTGCTGCACCCTTGCCAGCAGGGCGCGGGGGCCGGGCTCCTCACCGCTGGCCCGCCACTGCATCAACCCTTGCCACAACTCATGCTGACTGCTCCACACCTTGCGCAGCAACGGGGTGCCCTGCAACCAGGCGTAGGGGGCAAAGGGGCCGGCATGTTCGAGGTTGAGGGTGCCGAGCCAGAGATCCACATCCTCATCCTCGCCGCTCACCCAGCGGCCGTAATCGAGGGTGCGCACCTCCAGCCGGATCCCCTGTTCGGCCAGCAGGCTGCTCATGGCGTTGGCACACTCGTTGAACTCCAGATGCTGGTTAAAGCAGGCAAGCACCAATGTCGTCGGCAACTGCGCCGGTCTGGGCAAGGGCGCGGGCAGTGCTTCGCGCCAGTGGGGCAGCAGGCCGAGGGCGCTGGTCCAGCCCCGTTGCAACTCGGGGGCGACCCGCCCCATCAGGGCCACCGGATTGAGCAACTGGCCGAGCCACTGGCGCAGGGCGGGATCCTGCAAGGATCCGGAACGATCGTCCTGCAGCAGGAAGTAGCAGCCCGACTCCAGCTCCGATTCGCCGCGCATGGTACCGAGCTCAGGGCTGTCGCGCCCCAGCTGCAGGTGGGTCTCCAGCCGCTCAGCAAGCTCCGGCAACATCCAGATGTCGATCTCGTCGAGCAGGGCGCGCAGGCCGAAGTAGTCGTCAAACGCCACAAGGCAAAGATGCAGGGGATCGTTGGTGGCGACCCGGTAAGGGCCGGTGCCCACAGGTTGCAGGGCAAAGCCCGCCTCCCCCTTGAGCTCCCGCGGCAAAATGGTCGCCACCGGCTCCGCCAGCAGGTGGGGCAGCCAAGGATCCGGGCTGTCGAGATAGAGATCCAGGGTGCGCGGCCAAGGGCTCTCCAGCCGATCCAGATGGGCGAACAGCGGGCGATCCCGCAGGGCCAGCAGACTCTCCATCACATCCTCTACCACCAGCTCGCGGCCATGGTGAAAACGCACCGCCGGGCGCAGGTAGAAGCGCCAGTGGCAGGGGCCCAGACACTCCCAGTGGTGGGCGAGATCCCCTTCGATTTCCCCATTTTCCTCATTTCGCCGGGTCAGGCCGTTGAAGATCTGGCGGCTCAGATGAATTTCGGAGCGGCGCATCGGGCCGGTGGGCAGCAACTGCGGCAACGGCCGGTAGTATGGCACCCGCAGGATCTGGCGCCCCTCGCGGGTGGCCTGACCGAGCTGTTCGATCAGCAGCGGGGTGAGCAGATCGAGGCGATCCTCGGCCAGCCGCACCGCCTGCGCCAGCTGGCCCTGACTGAGCAGATCCCGCAAGCGTCGCCGGGTCAGGCTCTCCTGACTGTCGAGCAGGGTGAGCCGGGAGCGCCGCCCCCGCCCCGCTTCCGCCGACCAGCTGAGCCAGCCCTGATCCTGCATCCGCCGCAGCAGCAGGCGAGCGTTGCGCGGGGTGCAGCAGAGCAGATCCGCCACCTCGGCGAGGCTGATCTCCCGCTCGTCGCTGCCAAGCAGCTGGGCGAGTCGTTGAAATTGCTGGTAGAGGCGACCGGTCGGCATAAAAGAGGAAATCCTGTTGCTGTAAGTCATCAGTTTTTACTTCCGCATTTTAGCTCAATACTGCTGATGAACGTGAGAACCACAGCAGAGGAGCACCATCATGAGCCACGCCAATCCCCTCAAACCGAACCGGATCCAGCAGACCCTGCGCCGTTACTTCAAGCGGATCCTGCCGCGCCCATTGCCGCTCATCGAGGATCCCATGCAGCAGCTCAACCGCCTGATGCAGTGGGATATGAACCAGATCGATGACAAGGAGTATCGCCGCCGCCTCTGAGTACGGCAGGCCTGCCTGCCACTCGGGACGCGCATCCCCTGCGGGCGACACTGCTTTGCCGGATCTTGCTGTTTACATCGGCCACGGGCCTGATAGATTGGACGTCTATCCATCTATAACTGCTACAAGCAACATCCAACAAGGAGTGTGTGATGAAAGATGCGACCCTGGCCCTGCACCACGGCTTTTCCAACGACCCCACCACCAAAGCGGTCGCCGTGCCCATCTACCAGACGGTGGCCTACGAGTTCGAGAGCGCCCAGCACGGGGCGGATCTGTTCAATCTGGCGGTGCCGGGCAATATCTACACCCGCATCATGAACCCCACCAACGATGTGCTGGAGCAGCGGATGGCCGCGCTGGAAGGGGGGATCGCCGCGCTGGTGGTCTCGGCAGGTTCCGCCGCCATCACCTACGCCATTCAGGCGCTGACCGCCGCCGGTGACAACATTGTCTCCACTCCCCAGCTCTATGGCGGCACCTACACCTTGTTCGCCCACATGCTGCCGAGTTTCGGGGTCGAGGTGCGCTTCGCCAAGGATGACAGCGCCGAGGCCATCGCCGCCCTGATCGACGACAAGACCAAGGCGGTCTACTGCGAGAGCATCGGCAACCCGGCGGGCAACATCGTCGATCTGGCCGCGCTGGCCAAGGCCGCCCACGCCCGTGGTGTGCCGCTCATCGTCGACAACACGGTCGCCACGCCGGTGCTCTGCAAGCCCATCGAACACGGCGCCGACATCGTGGTACACAGCCTGACCAAATATGTCGGCGGCCACGGCAACTCGCTGGGTGGCGTAATCGTCGACTCGGGCAAGTTCCCCTGGGCGGATCACGCCGAGCGCTTCCCGCAGCTGACCAAACCCGAACCCTCCTACCACGGAGTAGTCTATACCGAGGCCTTTGGCCCGGCCGCCTTTATCGGGCGGGTACGCACCGTGCCGCTGCGCAATACCGGCGCGGCGCTGGCGCCGATGAACGCCTTCCTGCTGCTGCAAGGGCTGGAGACCCTGAGCCTGCGCATGGAGCGCCACGTCGACAACGCCCTGCGGGTCGCCAACCACCTCAAGCATCACCCCAAGGTGGCCTGGGTCAGCTATGCCGGTCTGCCGGGTCATCCCCACTATCTGCTGGCAGAGAAGTACATGGCCGGTCGCCCCTCGGCCATCCTCTCGTTCGGTCTGAAGGATGGTTATGAAGCGGGCGTGCGTTTCTACGATGCGCTGAAGATCTTCAAGCGGCTGGTCAATATCGGCGACGCCAAGTCGCTGGCCTGCCACCCGGCCTCCACCACCCATCGCCAGTTGAGCGAAGAAGAGCAGGCCAAGGCTGGGGTGAAACCCGAGATGATCCGGCTGTCGGTCGGGATCGAGGCGATCGAGGACATTCTGGCGGATCTGGATCAGGCGCTGGATGCCTGAGTCAGTCAGCAAGGGAGCGGGCATCAGCCCGCTCTTTTTTACTGCCGGTGAACCGTCCCCCTCGCCCGTTCGTACACACTTTCCCGCCACCGAATCGAGGTCGTTATGATAGTCCTGCACCACCTGAACAAATCCCGCTCCCAACGCATCATCTGGCTGCTCGAAGAGCTGGGCCAGCCCTATGAGATCAAGGCGTATCAGCGCGATGCCGCCACCTTTCTGGCGCCGCCCGAGCTCAAGGCCATCCACCCTCTCGGCAAGTCGCCAGTCATCGAGTTCGACGGCCGGGTGCTGGCGGAATCGGGCGCCATCACCGAGTACCTGATCGCCCGCTATGCTGCCGATCGGCTGGCACCGGCACCAGATAGCCCGGAGTATCCCGAATATCTGCAGTGGCTTCACTTTGCCGAGAGTTCCGGCATTCTGCCGCTGCTGCTCGACATGTTCGTGCGCAAGGATGGCAGCCCGATGCGCTTCCTGCCGGACTACGCCAGGGCGGAGTGTGCCAAGGTGCTGGGCTACCTCAATGAGGTACTGGCGAATCGCCACTATCTGGTGGGGGATCGCCTCTCCGGCGCCGACATCATGAACTCCTTCCTGGTGGATCTGCTGGCGCAAAGCGGCCAGCTAGCCCACGTCCCGCATCTGCAAGCCTATTGGCAGCGCCTCAATACCCATCCGGCCCGTCAGAAGGCCATGGAGCTGGAGCGCGAGCTGGATCAGCGCCCCTGATCCGAACAGCCACCATGCAAAACGCCCCGACAGTCGGGGCGTTTTTGTTATGCTGCGAGCGCGGTTTACTTGGTCACAGGCACCTTGTCCCGGCGCGACTTCCACCACCAGCGCAGCCGGATTTGAGAGATAAGCATCCCCGCCAGCATCAGGGCACAACCGGCAATGGCGCGCTCATCCAGCGTCTCACCCAACAGCAACACGCCCCCCACGGCGGCAAAGACGGTCTCCAGACTGAGGATGATGGCGGCGTGGGCCGGATGAGCACCCCGCTGCCCTACCACCTGCAGGGTATAACCCACCCCGACCGACACCAGCCCGGCATAGAGCAGCGCCTGCCAACCGGCCACTGCGCCGCTTAACGTCGGGGTTTCGATAACAACGGCGGTGGCGAGGCTGAGCAGGCCGCAGACCACGAACTGCACCCCGGCGAGCTTGATGGGGGCAACCCGGTTGGAGTAGTGATCCACCAGCAGCAGGTGCACGGCCCAGAACAGGGCGCCGACCACCTGCAGCAGATCGCCAAAGCCGATGGTGAACTCGTCGGTGACGCTCAACACATAGAGACCGGCCAGCGCGATGATGGCGCCGATCCAGGTATTGAGGCCACTCTTGTGGCGCAGCAGTAGCCCCAGTACCGGCACCAGAATGATGTAGAGCCCGGTGATGAAACCGGCCTTGGCGGCAGTGGTATAAAGCAGCCCCACCTGCTGCAGGGAGGCGGCACAGAACAGCACCAGCCCGGCCAGCACACCACCGATCAGCAGTTGGCGATGGTCGCCCGCGACGGCAACAGGTTGTCGGGATTTGAGCCACCAGAGCAGCGGCAGCAGGGAGAGGGCGCCGAGCAGAAAGCGCAGGCCATTGAAAGTATAGGGCCCCATGTGATCCATCCCGAGGCGCTGGGCGACAAAGCCCATACCCCAGATGGTGGCAGCCATCAGCAACATCAGATTGGAGCGCATGGCGATTCTTCCTTAAATCGGCGCGTGACGGGTTATCCGATCCAAGATACCCGCCTCCCTATCCTCTTGTCTCCACTCTTTGTCTTCGCTCTCGCTCTCAACGCTCTGCATCGCACTGCTTTTGAGCACCGCGAGTGTTACAGCAGCGAGGGCTTGGTGAACACGGCCAACAGGGCAATCAGTAGCAGATTGCCCCGCAGGATCCACACCACCCGGAAGTGCTGCTGAATGGAGATCATCGGCGCCTTGCCCAGACGCAGGGCGCGACGCCAGCGATAGAAGAGGCGGCTGGGATAAACGAGGGAGCCGACAATCAGCAGAAACAGCCCCATCTTGAGACCGTGGGCAGGATGGGCAAAGATCTCTGCCACCGAGCTGGCATGCTCGAGGGCCAGCAGACTCCCGGTGGCAAAGATGGAGAAGAGCGCCAGCGCCGCCACCCCATCTGCCAGCAGCAGACGGTGCACCCGCAACATATTCAGGCCGCGACGAAAGATCAGATACTCGACACAGAGCGCCAGGATCAACAGCATGATGCCGCCGTAGTGAGCCATCAGGAGCAACGTGGGGTTCAGCATTGAACGGATCTCATTTTCTGCCTTTAGACGGGCAGGACGGCATCATATATGCTGGTGACACCCGAGCTGAAAAGGATCTGTGCATGTCCCCCGCCAAGCCCAAGCACACTTGGTCTTTAATCACCCGCATGCGGCTGGGCCTCCTCCTGCTCTTTATTCCCGTAGTGTTGCTCGGCAGCATCTACTACCTGCATATGGAACGTACCCTGCGCCTCGAGCAGCAACAAAACCTGATTGCCCGCAACACCCAATATCTCCATACCCTGCTCGAACCCTATCTGGAGACCCTCAAACGCCAGTTTACGCTTATTTATCAGCAGGTAAATTATCAGGATTTCAGCGGCCCAGAGATCCTTAACGGCGAGCGCTACCTGCAACAGTGGCAGGCCTATCACGAGGTGATGGAGCTCGACTACGTCTATGTAGGAACCGAGCATCGCCAGATGCTGATCCACCCCACCTGGCAGGCGGACGAGAAGTTCGATCCCAGAACTCGCCCCTGGTATCTGCTGGCAGCCAGCCACCCGAACCGGATCGTCTGGACCGATCCCTATTACGACTACACCTTGGGTACCCTCACCATGGCGCTGGCTCGGGTAATTCAAGACCCTGACGGCAAGCGAGTGGGGGTGCTCTCCCTCGATACCCAGCTCACCCCCCTCGCCAGCTGGCTCAACAGTCGGCATGAGCAGAGTCACCATCTGGGTAATGGCTATCAGCTCCTGCTCAACCATGACGGGCTGGTGCTGGCCCATCCGGATCGCGAACGGGTATTCAAGCCGCTCACCCATCTTGAATGGCTGGCACAAATGCAACAGCCGCAGGGTTTCTTCCTCGATGATGCCAGCGGCCTGATGGTCTCCTACTACCGCATCCCCGAGCAGCGCTGGATCCTGCTCAGCGTCGAGCCGACTGCCAGCATGCAGCAGGTGATCGACAGCGTCTCCATCAACGTGCAGCTGATGATTGCACTCGCCTGCATTCTCTATCTGCTGCTGGCACTGCTCTGGTCCCGCTATTTCCGTCGCATGCTGGGAGAGATTACCCTGCTGATCCGCACCAGTCGTTCTGGCGGTAAAGCCTATCATGGTAGCCGCATGCTGGAGCTGGCCAAGGTCTATGAAGAGATGGATGCCGCCAGCCAGGATTTTGCCCAGATCCGCCAGCAAGCCAATCAGGACAAGCTTACCGGTCTTTACAACCGCCGTTTCTTCGACGAGTGCCTGCAAAGACAGCTCGGCAGTGGCACCCCCTTCCTCGTGGTGATGTTCGATCTCGATAACTTCAAACAGGTCAACGATACCTTTGGCCACCAGACAGGGGATATAGTCCTCAGGCGAGTAAGCAAGCTGGGCATGAAAATGTTTGACCAGTGGGGTTGGTTCTGCCGCTACGGTGGCGAGGAGCTGGTGCTGATCTTGCGGTTGGAGATGCAAATGAATGAGGTTGCCTCACTGCTGGAGAGCTTCAGACTCGCAGTCACTCAACTGGAGTGGCGAGAGCCGGAACTGACCATTACCCTCAGCGGTGGGGTGGCCTTGAGTCACTCCGGACTCTCGGCCAAGGAGCTGATAGAGCTGGCCGACAGCGGGGTTTATCAGGCCAAGCGGGAGGGGAAAAATCGTATCTGCTTCCCCCAGCGTCGTGGCAACGGTCAGATGGAATAGGCCTCCTCACCTTGAGCCAACTCGGCGGTCATCGTGGCGGGAGACAGAATGAACGCAACCAGGAAAGGAAGACAGGAGAGAGGCAACGGCCTCTCTCTGTTGTTTATATCGCTATTTTTGCCGTGTATTGAGCCTGTTTAAGCGCACAACTCAGCGCTGCCACACCCACACCGGCCAGCCCAGCTCCTCGGCCTGCTGACGCAGCGCGGGGGCCGGATTGACCGCATGGGGATGGCTCACCGCCCGCAGCATGGGCAGATCGTTGTGAGAGTCGCTATAACCAAAGCTCCCCTGCCAGAGATGGTCCCTGCCGGCAAAGAGCTGGTTGATGCGGGCCACCTTGCCTTCGCGAAAACTCAGGGTGCCGCGGGTCTGGCCGGTCAGCATGCCGGCTTCCTCGTCGAGCAGGATGGCCACGCAGTGATCCATCCCCAGCATCTGCGCCATGGGGGCCACCAGATGCTCGCCGGAGGCGGAGATGAGCACCAGCTCGTCGCCACGCTGGCGGTGCCACTCGATGCGGGCCAGCCCCTCCGGGTAGAGGCGCTCCCGCAGCACCTGTTCGGCAAAGCGGGTGCAGAGGGAGTCAAGCCACTGGCGCGTCCTGCCTGCCAGCGGTTGCAGGGTGAAGGCCATGTACTGGTGCATGTCCATCTTGCCCTGATGGTAGAGGGACATCATGGCCTGCTCCTCGGCCACCATGCCCGCCGGGGCCAGCTCCTGGGCCACCATGTACTCCAGCCAGAGGCTGGCGGAATCCCCCGCTATCAGGGTCTCGTCCAGATCAAACAGTGCCAGGGCCATGGCTGCTCCTCGGGTTGGCTGCCAGCATCGGGGAACTGGCTGAAAAATGAATGGGATTCATGGCGTTATGCTACCTCACAGAGTTGATCCCGGGCCACCACTAGGGTCACGGCGCTGCCCACCGGCAGCAGATCGCCGGCACGGCGGTTGAGGCAATCCACCGTCAACAGCCCCGCCTCGCACTCCACCTGATAGCGGATGACATTGCCGAGCAGCTGCTGCTGGCGAACGATGCCGGGCAGGCTGGGCTCGTGGCTGACCGCCCCTGCGGGCAGCAGGGTGATGGACTCCGGCCGCAGCGCCAGCTTGCCGCGAAAGCGCGGGCCGAACAGGGATTTGGCCTGCTCGCCACCCAGCAGGTTGTAGTTGCCGATAAAGCCCGCCACGAACTCGCTGGCGGGACGGGTGTAGATCTGCTCTGGCGTGCCGCTCTGCACGATGGAGCCCTTGTTCATCAGGAAGATCCGATCCGACAGGGTCAGCGCCTCCTCCTGATCGTGGGTCACGAAGATGGTGGTGAGCTCGAGGCGCTGCTGGATCTCGCGGATCTGCTGGCGCAGGCTGCGGCGGATGCGGGCATCCAGCGCCGAGAGCGGCTCATCCAGCAGCAGGATCCGCGGTTGCACCACCAGGGCCCGGGCCAGCGCCACTCGCTGGCGCTGGCCGCCGGAGAGTTCGCTCGGATAGCGGCGCTCGAAGCCGGTCAGCTCCACCAGCTCAAGCGCCTCTTGCACGCTGGCGGCGAGATCCCGCCCCGGCTGAGGCTTCATCTTGAGGCCGAAAGCGACGTTGTCCCACACCGTCATGTTGGGGAAGAGCGCATAGCTCTGGAACACCATGCCGATGCCCCGCTTCTGGGGTTCTTGCCAGGTGATGTCCTCACCGGCTACCCGCACCTGACCGCCATCCACCGGGGTGAGCCCGGCCAGCGCTCGCAGCAGGGTGGACTTGCCGCAGCCGGAGGGGCCAAGCAGGGTCACCAGCTCCCCCTTGCGGATGCCGAATTCAATTCCCTCGAACACCTTGGTGTCGCCGTAGGATTTGTGCAGTTGATTCACTTCTAGATGGAACATGTTGATTCACCGATGAAATCTGTTAGCTGCCCAGGTGAGCAGCAGGGTCAGCAGGAAATAGCTCATCACCAGCGCACTGGTGAAGTGGCCAGAAGTGGCGCGCATGTTGTAGAGGTAGACCTGCAGGGTCTCGTAACGGGTGCCCACCAGCATGTTGGCAAACACGAACTCGCCGAGCAGGAAGGAGAGGGAGAGAAACAGGGCTGCCAGCAGCCCCTTGCGCAGACAGGGGATCACCACCAACAGAAAGGCGCGCCGACTACTGGCCCCCAGCAGATGGGCGGCATCCATCAAATCCCTGAGCGGTACCCCTTGCAGGCTGTTGGCCAGTGCCCGGTACATGAAGGGGAGCACCACGGTGAACCAGGTGCCGATCAGGATCCACGGTGTGCCGATAATCGGCAGCACGCCGTCAGCGTAGATCTGCAGCAGCCCCACTGACGAGACCACAGGTGGCACCGCGAAGGGAAGCAGGATCAGCAGGTTCATCCAGGGATCCAGCTTTGGGAAGTAGTAGGCCACCACCAGCACGGTCGGCACCAGCACCAGGGACCCCAGCAGCAGGGTGGCGAAGCAGACCAGGAGGCTGCGGCCAAACGCCGCCAGAAAACGCGGGTCGCCCCACAGTTTGAGGTACCAGTCGAGGGTAAAACCATCCGGCAGCAGGGTCGCCCCCCAGCGGGTGGAGATGGAGTAGAGAAAGGTGGCCAACAGCGGCAGCAGCAGGGTGGCGACCAGCCCACCCAGCACCCACTTTGGCCAGCGCGGCGTCAAATCATGCATGGGATTGCCCCTTGTTCACATAGCTCTTTTTCAGCAACCACTGGTTGGCGGCCGTCACTACCCCCAGCAGCACCATCAGGATCACTGCCAGCGCCGCCGCCATATTGGGCTCGAGAAAGATGTCGCCGGAGACCAGACTCGCCACCCGGATGGTCACCAGATTGAAGTTTCCAGTAGTGAGGGCGTAGGCAGAGGCATAGGCCCCCACCGCGTTGGCAAACAGGATGATCAGGGTGCCAAGCAGCGCAGGCGTCAGCACCGGCAGCGCCACGTGCCACACATATTGCCCCTTGCTAGCTCCGAGCAGCGCGGCCGCTTGCGGCCACTCATCCTGTAGCGCATCGAACGCCGGGTAGAGCAGCAGCAGGGCAAGGGGGACCTGGAAGTAGGTGTAGATGAGGATGAGGCCGGTGCCCGAGTAGAGGTTGAAGCCGTCGATCAATCCCCAGGATTTCAGCAGCAGGGTCACTGCACCGTTGATGCCGAGAATGATGATAAAGGCGAACGCCAGCGGCACCCCGCTGAAGTTGCCGGTCATGGTGATGAAAGCCAGCAGCAGCCGCTTGACTCGCTCGCCGCTGTGGCGCAGCGCCGCCGCCCCGAGAGTGCCGATGGCAAGCCCCGCCAGACTGGCGATACCGGCGATGCGCAGCGAGTTGCCGAACGATTGCAGGTAGAAGGGGGAGCTCAAAATCTCCCGGTAGTAGTCGATGCCCCAGCCATCGGGGGTCTGAAAGCTGCCCACCAGCACCCACACCATGGGGGCGAGCTGGAACAGGATCATCAAGAGGATAAAGGGCAGCAATACCAGTGCAGGCAGCCAGTGGCGGCGCACCTTGTGCTTGGTGGCCACGGATCGATCCGCGAGGATCTCGGTGGTGGCAGGCATCATCAGTGCACCTCGCGCATAAAGGCGGCCTTGAGCAGCGGTGGCGCTGCCGGTTTGTCGTGGGGGATGCCCAGCAGATCGGCCATCAGGGCGCAGAGCTGGGTCTGGGCGATCACCACGCCATCCGGCCAGCGCTCGATAAAGGCATCGCCAAACAGCCAGAGCGGCACGGTGCGCTCTTCCGGCAGGGTGCCGCCGTGGCTCAGGTCGTTGTTCATGCCGTGATCCGAGGTGATCACCACCTGATACCCCTCCGCCAGCCACTGGGGCAGCAGATCGGCCAGCAGGCTGTCCATCCGGCGCGCCTGATTGCGGTACTGGCGGGAATCGAGGCCAAACTTGTGGCCCGCATCGTCCACCCCCATCGGGTGGATCAGCAGAAAATCGGGGTCGTACTGGCTGCGCAGCCACTCGCCATCCATCAGCAGATGGCTGTCGGGATAGTTGTCATCCCAGTAGAAGCAGCCGTGCTGGATCGGCAGCAGCTCGTCGTGAGTAAAGCGATCGCGGGCTGCCAGCCAGGGGCTGCGGTTGTAGAGTTCGCTCACCCAATGGTAGGCCGCCGCTGCGGTGCGTTTACCCGCGGCGCGGGCCAGATGGAAGATGGAATCATGCAGACTGAGGCGACTCACCCCGTTGTGGGTGATGCCGCTCATCACCGGCGGCACGCCGGTCAGGATGCACTCGTAGAGGGGTCGGGAGAGAGACGGCAGGGCAGCATTCAGGGTCGTATGCAGGCCCCGCCCCGCCTCCACCATGCCACCGAGGTAGCCCATGGTGTGGGCTACCTCGGCTGCCAGACCATCCACAAGTACCACTATCACCTTGTGTTGCACTGGATTCCCTTACTGCATGTTGATCATGACGGTTTCTTGCCACTGGCGCGGCAGGGCTTTGGAGCTCTGCTCCCAGGCGGCGTGATCCTGCACCGGCTTGGCATTGGCGTACTGCTCGGCGGGCAGCAGCTTGGCCTTCACGTCATCCGGCAGGGTCACATTGCTGCGGATCGGGCGAGCGTAGCCGCGGGCCAGGTTGATTTGACCGGCATCGGAGAGGATGTATTCACGGGCCAGTTTGGCGGCGTTGGGGTTCTTGGCCCACTTGTTGATGATGGTGGTGTAACCGGCGATGACTGAGCCGTCACTCGGGATCACCACATCAAACTTCTTGGGGTCGATCTGGTCGCGGTAGTTCAGCGCGTTGAAGTCCCACAGCACACCCACTTCCACCTCACCCTTCTCGATGTTGGCGATGGTGGGATCGTTCAGGGAGAGACGACCCTGCTGGGCCAGCTTGCCGAACAATTCCAGAGCGGGCTTGAGATTCTTCTCGCTGCCACCGGTGGCATAGGCTGCCGCCAGCACGCCGTTGTTGGCTTGCGAGGCAACGCCCACATCACCCAGCGTCACCTTGTAGTTACCGCCCAGCAGCGATTGCCAGCTGGTAGGGGCCGCCTTGACCAGATCCTTGTTGATCAGGAAGGCGATGGTGCCGGTATAGGCCAGCATCCAGTGGCCGTCGGCATCCTTGGCCCAGTTGGGAATATCGGCCCAGGTGGAGGGTTTGTAGGGCTGGGTGACCCCCTGCTTGACCGCAACCGGACCGAAGGCGCCGCCCACGTCGCCGATGTCGGCGGTGGCGTTGGCCTTCTCGGCGGCGAACTTGGCGATCTCCTGCGCCGAGCTCATGTCGGTATCCTGATGCTTGATGCCGTAGATGTTGCCCAGCTGCTGCCAGGTATCCTTCCAGTTGGCCCAGCTGTCGGGCATGCCGATGCTGTGGAGCTGGCCTTCGCCACGGGCGGCCTTTTCGAGATCCGCGATATTTTCGGCTGCATAGCTATTTGTGGCAAACAACGGTTGGCTGATGGCCACCATGGCCAGTGCACTTGCGATCACGCTTTTCATCATCCCATCCCTCTGGACTAGGTCAGTTAAGGTTCGAGAGGGATGCTAGATGGGAATTGTGACGGTGGCGGGGCGCTTTAATGGCAGTTTGATGACAATCACCCTGTCATGGCGCTGTCATCCACAGCGGTTACAACTCTGAACCCGAGTGAGGCTGGACTATCCCAGTAAGGGATTGGCCAGCCACCCGCCTTCTGAATAAGCAACAGGGACAAGAGTGTGACCGAGCCGAGATTGAGCGAGCTGAGAGTGAACGAACAGAGCATGGCCGATGGCCGCTCCTCCTCCAAGTGCGAACAGATTTGCCAGACCCTGCGCCGCTATATCGGCAGCGGCCAATTGGGGGGCGGGCAGCAGTTGCCCGCCGAACGGGCACTGAGCGAGCGTTTCGCCACCACCCGCATCACCATCAAGGAGGCGCTCTCCAGCCTCGAAGCGGACGGCCTTATCTACCGGGCCGAGCGGCGTGGCTGGTTTGTGGCACCGCCCCGCCTCACCTACGATCCCGCCATCCACACCCACTTTCATCAGTGGATCGGCGAGCAGCAGCGCACCGCCGAAACCCGGGTGCTGGCCCACGGCAGCGAACTAGCCAGCAGCGAACTGTGCCGCTGGATGGGGCTGGAACCCTTCACTCCACTTTATGAGATCCGCCGCCAGCGGCTAATCGACGGCCGTCCTGTGCTCCACGTCAGCCACCACCTGCTGGCGAGCCGCTTTCCCGATATCGCCAGCGCGCCGCTGGCCAGCTCCCTCACCGAGCTCTATCAGCAGCGCTATGGCATAGGCCAGGGCGGGGCGAGTCTGGAGATCACCCCCTCGGCGGCGCGTGGCGCCATCGCCCGCGCCCTCAATCTGGCGGAGGGGAGCGCGGTGCTGCGGCTGGTGCGGGTCAACTATGACGAGCGGGGTGGTCTGGTGGATTGCGATATCGAGCACTGGCGGCCGGATGCCATTCGTATCTGTCTCGATACCCGGGCGCTGCAACCCATCATCGCCAAAGCGCAGCCCATGCAACTGGCAGAGTAACCACTCTCATACTCACGAGCAGAGACGGATCCCGGAGGATCCGCCGGGATCAGTTGTCGATATTGGGGATCATGTCGTCGAAGCTTTGGTAGCCGCAGTCGGCCAGTTGCAGCGACATGGTGTAGGTCTTGGCGTGCTCCTGCTGGCCGATGGCGGGGCGGTTGAGCTTGATCTCCTGATGCCAGTACTCCTTCATCCGGTCGATCAGCGCCATCGCCTCCCCCTCGTTGAGGTGCAGCTGGCAGAGCGCCATATAGTTGTTCGACTTGTGCATGTTCTCCACCAGATACTCCCCCAGCACCGACATTGCCTGCCGCGCCTGCTGGCGGGCGAAACGGCTGTGCTGCTCGAAGCTGATCCGCTCGCTGATCAGGAAGTGGTAACTGTTGTCGATACCAAGCTGCAAAATGCCGAGCTTCTCCAGTTTGCGCAGATAGAGGTAGCAGGAGGCATCGGTCAGGCCGTACTCCCGCTTCAGATCGATCAGCGTCTTGTCGCGCCAGAAGATATTGGCGAGAAAGGCGTAGAGCCCCGGCTCGTTGTGAAACGCCTCATCCTGCTCCTGAGTGAAGACGGCGCGGCGGCTCTGGGCGTCCTGAGTGCGATCCAGCAGCTCCTCGAACGAGAGCCCCACCAGATGGCAGATCTCCAGCAGAGTATCAAACGGCAGCGAGGGCTTGTTCATCATCCGTTTCACGGTCGCGATGGAGACACCCATGGCTTCTGCCAGGGTCTGATAGCGGATCCCCTTGTCGGTCAGGGTCTTCTTCAGGGTGTCGAGAATATTGTTGGCCAGGGTCTGGCTGTAGGTCATGCCGCTCTTCCTTGTTATCGCACTTTCATTGCATGGTTATGCCGAGTCAGCTTCTGACCTGTTTTTACCTTCAAGGCTCAGATATTGACACCGAAAAAACAGCCTAGAGAAAAAATCGCCTACAACGCCCATCAGGACAGACCATTTGAACGATGAGGTCGCAAAATCTGACACCAGACAGTGCATATCTTTCAACCCGCAAACATTTTGCTAGTGCTGCATAGAACATCGCGCATAATCGAAACGTATCGAATTCAAGACCCTTCCTGGTTGAGAAATCGATTGTTTGCTTCCAAATTTTTATCTTTTAAACCGTAAGGTTTTTTCTCTTTCCTGGCATTGGGCGGCGCTGATAGCACCGCCCTTTTCTTTTCCCTGAATTCGCAGGTCAGGTCAAGGGCCCCGGCAAGGGGAAGTGTCACAGGCCACCCGCCGCCCACTGATGCGCCAACCATCACGACCTCTCTGGCAAGGTATCCTAAACGGTCATCAATACCGTGTTATTGCCATTCAATATATTTAAATGGCTTGCATGGAAAGCTTCTCCAAATATAGAAACGAATATAAGAAAGTAATTTAAAACATCAAAAACCTATCTTTTAAATGGCTTGTGTATATAAGCAAACAAAATTAATCAGGCCGCACGACCCATATCTGCTTATCACACCTCATGCCCACCCCAACAACTGCTACCGGGTGAAGAGAAAAGCCACCCATAAGAACCCACCCACTCATCTGGTGGGCAACATAGCCCACACAAAAACAGCCTCAAAAGACCACCAAAAGCCACAATGGGAACAATCCCAAACCACAAAAAGAGCAAAAAACAGGCAAAAAGATAGATTTTTTTCTCATGGTTTCACCTTGTGATGCGTTCAAAAAATCATCGAAAAGAACCTGATGCCAATCAGTGACATCTGAGATGCCAATTTTTAGACAACTCATCACGGCTACGCTCGAATGAAAATTTAATGCCGATACAAATCAATCACATAGAATCAAAACCGAACTCTCAGCCTGTCATTTGCCTCACCGGTTAATTATTTAAATCTCAATAAAGCTAAAACTCTAATAACACCATTTATTAAACAAAATGCCCCTGCTTGCAGCCAGTCATATTTAGAAGAATGGGAAAATCACTCTCTTGTTATTCAGAAATGTGCTGACTATACTGCGGCCCCTCTGTGAAAGCAGAGCGATGACGGAAATATAAAAAGCTTCATGGATTGAGCAATATAAATCACACGCAGTTCACGCAACACAAGGTTATTTATCCATGAACAAGTTTAATAAAATTGCCGCTTTCTCCCTGCTTGCTCTGGCCATGAATGGCGGCGCCCATGCCGAAGGCTGGTATGCAGGTCTGGACCTGACCACCTCCAAGATGGATCTCGATGGTGCAGCCAAAGACGCCTATGACGACAAAGTGATCGACGACCAGCTCGACGGCGGCAGCCTGATCGTGGGTTACAGCTTCAAACCCTGGCTGGCCGTTGAAGGTGGCCTGCACGCCCAACAGATGGAGCAGCTGATCTGGGTGACTTCTCAGGGGGCAACCGGTTTTGCCGACACCACCATCGACACCCGCAGCATCAGCCTGGCCGCCAAGCTGAGCCATCCGCTGGCCTGGGGCTTCAGCGCCTATGCCAAACCGGGTATCGCTTACACTCGCACCGAAGTGGAAGTTGTCGGCAATGCCACCATCCTCGGTATGAGCGGTCAGGTAAGTGGCAGCGAAACCAAGAGCAAGGTACACCCCAATCTGGAAGTGGGTCTGGACTACGCCTTCAACGACCACTTCTCTGCCGGTATCGGTTACGAGCGCCAGTTCAACGCCCTGAGCCTGGGTGATGAGCACTACTCTCTGGATACCCTCAAGCTGGGTCTGCGCTACCACTTCTAAGTCGCGCCGCGTCAGTAACAATGCAAAAGGGCCGCAGGTTTCACGCCTGCGGCCCTTCTATTGGCTGATGTGCCATCAGCAGATCTGATTCTTGCCCTGCTGCTTGGCCTGATAGAGCGCCCGATCGGCACGCACCATCAGACTCTCCTTCTGCTCACCCTGCTGATACTCCGCCACTCCGAAGCTCATGGTGGTGACACCGCGGGGACAGATGGGGTGCGTCACCATCAACGCCTGAAACTTGTTCGCCACCACCAACGCATCTTCACGGCCGGTATTGGGCAGCAGCACCATAAACTCGTCGCCACCCCAACGAGCCAGCAGATCAATCTCGCGGATATGGTCGCGCACCAGCGCCACTATGTTGATCAGGGTCTGATCCCCGATATTGTGGCCATAGCTGTCATTGATCTGCTTGAAGTTGTCCACATCCATGGCAATCACGGTAAAAGGCAAGTGAAAGCGGCGCGCCCGTTCGCACTCCAGCTGCAACGCCCGCTCCAGCCGATAGCGGCTGGCGGCACCGGTCAGGGCATCAGTCTCCGCCAGCTGACGATTCTCCTCCACCCTCTGTTGCAGTGCCTCGTTGACTCGCACCAGCTCGGCGGTGCGCTCCGCCACCAGTTGCTCCAGCGACTGATTGCGCAGCTCCAGCTGCTCCAGCAGCAACTTGCTGGCGTGGATATTGCGATGGGCGCCGATCATCCGCGCCACAGACCCATCGGGATTGCGCTCTATGATGCGGCCGCAATCCTCGATCCAGATATAGTCTCCGCCGCGACTGCGGCAGCGATACTCGACCCGGTAGTCGGGGGCGGCGCCGCTCAGATAGGCATCGAAGCTCGCCATCACCCGATCCATGTCGTCGGGGTGGATCACACTCTCCCAGGTGAAGACATTGTTGCCTAGAGTATGGGGCTCGTAGCCCAGCATCCGGTACCAGCCCGGGTTGCGATAGACGAAACCGGTGTTGGCATTCCAGTCCCAGATACCATCGCTGATCACCTCGAGAATGCCATGTACCACGGCTTCGCTGACATCCGAGATCCTGATCGTGTCGCTGTCCTGCAGCATGGGAGACCATCCTTGTATTGCCGCCCCGCTGGGGCGCGGGGCATTCCAGCCTGATGTTGAGAAATGATAGCGGCAGACGGCTGCACAGTCCGCTATCCGTTGATCGATGAAAACCGCCACTACTTGTTCCGGTTATCGGCCGCCATCGGGTTCGTCTGAATAACATTAGCAACCAGTGTGGCTCAATATTTCACCCTTGTCCGGTTTTAAAGGCAGGATGATGCAGGTTGCGATAGTGGCTGGGCGCCAGGCCATGCTGGCGTTTGAAGGCGGTGGAGAAGTGGTACTCGTTCTTGAAGCCGCACTGCTCGGCCAGCAGCTTCACCGGGTCGGCCCGGCTGGCCAGCAAGAGCGCCGCCCGCTGCAGCCGCAGCCGTTGCAGCAGCGCCATGGGCGCCAGCGCGAAGTGCTGCTGGCAGAGCCGGTAGAGCTGGCGCTCGGAGAGATGCAGGGCGCCGGCCATGCGCGCTATGTCCCACGGCTCGGTCAGCGCCTCTTTGAGCAGCAATTCGAGGCGCAGCGCCAGCCGCTCGCCACGCCGCTGCCCCTCCCCCTTTTGCAACAGACGGCGCAGGTAAAAGCCGAGCTGCTCAACCAGCAGGGCGCTGAGCAGCGGGTCCTGATGGCGCTCCTGCTCCGCATAGAGGTTCTCGATCGTGCGCAGTACGGTGGCCTGCTGGGAGGTACAACCGAGCCGGGGGTGGCTGGCGAAGGTACCCCAGGGGGAATCCTTGTGCAGCAGCAGCCACACCAGCTCCCACTCACTCCCCTTATTCACCTGCTGGTTCAACGGCTCATTAAGCTGCTCTCTCAACTGATAGCAGAGCGGCTCCCCGGCCGGGATCAGCGCCCACTCGCCGACCTGCAACCGCTCGCGGCGATCCCCCACCAGCACCTCCCCCTCGCCGCCCAGGGTCAGCAGAAAACAGTGCATATCGGCAAGGCGGCGCGCGATGCGGTAGCGGGTCTTGAGGCGGGAATAGCCCACCAGCCACACCTGCTCCTGCGCAAGGGCCGGCAACAGGCTGTCACAGCAGATCTGCTCGCGGCAGTCGGGGGAGACATCGATAATCTCGGTGTTGGCAGTTTCAGACATCATCAGGACGGGCTCAGCCATGTCGAAGGGACAGGCCCCAGCATAGCATCAAGGGCATCGAGTCACAGGAGACAAGCCATGCATATCCATCACGTCGCCATCTGGGCACAGGATCTGGAGGCACTCAAGGCATTCTACTGCACCCTGTTTGGCGGGCAGGCCAATGAGCGCTATCACAACCCGAGCAAACAGTTCAGCTCTTACTTCGTGCGTTTCGAAGGGGGCGCCAGCCTGGAGCTGATGCACACCCCCATACTGTTTCCGGCAGATCTCACTCTACCGCACCCGTTGCAGGGGCTGGCCCATCTCGCCTTCTCCCTCGGCAGCGTGGAGGAGGTGGACAAGATGAGCGCCCGCCTCAAGCTGCTCAAGGGCGCCGAGGTGAAACACCTGGACGGCCCCCGCTGGACCGGCGACGGCTATTACGAGAGCACCTTCCTCGACCCGGAAGGCAACCGGCTGGAGCTGACCATCTAATACCTGAATGCTCCCCTCACCCTGGCCCTCTCGTAAGTTCGATTAGCGAAGCGTAATCGGACAGCGGTGACGGCATTACTCCCTTCTCCCGTTTATTAGAAAAGGAGGAGAAGGGTCGGTGATGAGGGGAAGGAAAAAGAGATTTCGCGGTAAACGTTGGGCTTCACTACGCTCAGCACCAACCTACACAATCGGTAGGTTGGTGCTGAGCCTGCGAAGCCCAACATGCGAGTTCAGCTTATAAGCATGTAAATAGTTCCATTGCGACCATATTTGAAGGTAAACTGACGACAATTACAAAATACAATTTACATTACTTCATGGTTTTATTTAATGAACAGCATCATTAATGACTTACTCTCAAAAGGTAAAGAAGGTCTCTGGTGGGACTTCAAACAAAAATTCCACAACAATATGGCTGCAATGGTCCATGATATTCTATGTATGGCTAATGTAATTCACAATGGGAATAGATACATAGCTTTCGGAATATCTGATTCATTAGAAGTAGTTGGATTAAATGACAGTGATAAAAAATATACTCAAGCAGATATTATCACTGCGCTTAGAAGACTAAGTTTTAGTGAAGATAACATCCCAAACATTCAGCTTGAATTTTTACAATTTAATGAAGCCAAGTTAGCAATCCTAACAATATTTAATGAGCCTTTAAAACCATATTACCTGACAAAAGAATACAGTTATCAAGGTAAATCCATACGAGCTGGTGTTGTTTATTCACGGACAAATGATGCTAATACACCATTAGATTCATGTGCCAATCCAATTGATGTCAGAACGATGTGGCGTGAAAGATTCGGCCTCAATCTAAAAGCCCCTGATAGATTCTCCATTCTTTTAGAAGATGCCAAATGTTGGGACTATGACGGTATTAGCCAAGCCTTCTATTCTAATGATCCTGATTTCACTATTGAGATTGGAAATGTAGAACATGAGGGGGGTAATTACTGGTGGCAAAACTTATATTTTGAGAATACAAGACAGTTTGACTACCACTTAAAATATAAGAACAGAATTATTAAGACCTTGCCTGTTGTTAATTACTACAACGAGGGTTTGACTATACCATTCCCAAACATTGAGTTTATTACCTATCCAGAAGCTCAAGATGGGTCAAATGCAGAATTTTACTGTGAGATTTACTATTATAAAAAAGGAACTATTGAATATAGTTTATTTCAACACATAAGAAAAAGTGAAGTGCATTGTGATACATATCAAACACTGTCTACACCAATCACAACTCAACTGAAACCACCCATAATAAAATTGCCGTTTTTTATAATTAACAGTGACAGTGAACTAAATGAACTGTCCAAGAAATTCATGGAAAAATATCATGAGTTTAATTCCTGTAAGTCAGATTTGATGAGAAAACGTTACCCTGACGAAAATTATAATAGATGGGATGTTGAAAAAGTTTTTTCGGAGTGGGTTTTTGAGCAAATAAATCCTCCCTCTGAATTTTCAATTAGTGAATGACATTAAAACGGCGGCAAATCCCTTTACCGCCATCCAATCAATCACTCCCCCAACCTCTGTGCCAATCCGGAATAACGCTCGGTCTTTTTCCGTACTGCCTGTGCCAGCAGGGCGCGATCGCCGTAGAGATCGAGTTTCGCCTTGGCGCGGGTGATGCCGGTGTAGACCAGCTCGCGGGTGAGCAGCGGGCTCGAGCTATCGGGCAGCACCAGCACAGTATGGGCAAACTCCGAGCCCTGGGATTTGTGGATGGTCATGGCGTAGACCGTCTCATGGGGCGGCAAACGGCTTGGCAGCAGGGCCCGCAATGTGCCGTCCGGCTGCTCAAACCATACCTTCAACCGCCCGGTTTCATCGGGCAGGCAGAGCCCCATATCACCGTTGTAGAGGCCAACGCCATGGTCGTTGCGCACCACCATCACCGGGCGACCGGCATACCAGTCGCCATCGCGGGCAATCAGGCCAGCCCGTGACAGGGCCAGTTCGAGCCGCTCGTTAAGTCCCAGTACCCCGAACGGGCCATCGCGCAGGGCGCAGAGGATCTGGAAGCTGTTGAATGCCTTGAACACGGCGGCGGGCGATTCCCCCGCGCGGGCCGCCTTCAGATAGCTGCCGTAACCGGCTACCCCCTGGGCAATCAGGGCATCGTAGGCCTCCCCGGCCCAGGGGTGCAGGCTGATATCGGCGAATCCTGCGCCCCAGACTGATTCCACCGCTGTGGCATCGCCGCTGTTGCAGGCGCGCGCCAGCTGACCGATGCCCGAATGCTGATCAAAGCGCCAGCTCTTGGCCAGCAAACAGAGGCTGTCGCGCACCGGCGCTCCCGCGGGCGTGCCTTGCAAGCGGTAGCCGGTCTGACGGGAGAGCCAATCCGCCTGCGCCGGGCTGATGCCCTGTTCGATAAAGCTGCAGATATCGCCGAGCACGGCCCCCGCCTCCACCGAGGCGAGCTGATCCTTGTCGCCGAGCAGGATCAGGCGGGCGTGGCTTGGCAACGCATCGAGCAGGCGCGCCATCATCGGCAAATCGACCATGGAGGCCTCATCCACCACCAGCAGGTCGAGGTGCAGCGGGTTGCCCGCGTGGTGGCGGAACTGGCTGCGCCCCGGAATGACCCCGAGCAGCCGGTGCAAGGTGCCCGCTTCGGTGGGGATCGCTTCCACCCACTCGGGGGGCAGATCGAGGGCCTGCAGGGCAGAGCCGATACTCTCGGTGAGGCGCGCCGCCGCCTTGCCGGTGGGGGCCACCAGCCGGATCGCCGGGGCCTTGCCCGCTTGCAGGCCGGTCTCCACCAGAATGGCGAGCAGTTTGGCCACAGTTGTGGTCTTGCCGGTACCGGGGCCACCCGAGATCACCGCAAAGGGGCGCGCCGCCGCGGTGGCCGCCGCCAGCTTCTGGCCGTTGCAGCAGAGCGCCTCGGGCACCAGCGCATCCAGCTTGATCAAATCGCTCGCCGCCTGGGCGCTGGCCAGCAGCCCCTCGATGGCGGGCCAATCCACTTCATTGGGGAACACCAGATCGAGATACTTCTCGATAAAGTGGCGGGCCGAGAAGTCGGGGGCGAGGCGGGCCTTGAGCAGCGCCGCGAACACCAACCCGTAGTCGCGGGCAAACAGCCGCGACAGGGCGGGAGCGATCTCCGGCCATTCAGCGCGTTCACTCAAAGCGCGCAGATGGCGGGCCACCCCCAGTTCAAAATCGTGGTAGCGGGTGAGGTAGAGCCGCCCGTGCCACAGCCGCAGCGGCCAGCGCGGGGTTAGCCCCTCATCCTGCTCGGTTCCAACCAGGGGACTAGCCGCAAACAGGGCGGGCCAGCGGGCAGGATCCGCCAGATCCAGCAGCAGATCCCGGCTCTGCTGGGGATCCAGCCCGAACGGGCGCAGGGATCCGGCGATGAGCATCTCCAGCGGCAAACAGACATGGCCACGCCCCAGCTCGAAGCAGGTGAGCGCCGCCCCCAGCACCAGCTCGGGGCTGCCGCCAAGGTCGGCCACCAGCCTGGCAAATTGCAGATCCAGCTGGCGGATGCGGCCAGCCAGCGCCAGTGTTTTGAGCCGTTCAACCATCATTGCGCTGGTCGCGGTGCTGATCATGGTGCCGCTCATGCCTCTACCTCGTTTAATTCTGTTGATGAAACACTGCCAGAGCGATCACCGTTTCTAAACAACTCATCCAGCCCCTGCACCAGCTCACGGCTGGGGCGGGTATGGAAAATGCCCCCCTGCGGCATACCGCGCAGGAACAGATAGAAGACCCCGCCAAAATGCTGCTCGAAGTCGTAGCCCGGCAGACGCAGGGTGAGCAGCCGGTGCAGCGCCAGCGAGTAGAGCTGGTATTGCAGGTCGTAGCGGTGCTCGGCCATCGCCCGCTCCAGCGCCGGACGGCTGTAATCGGCGGGGCTCATGCCGAGGTGGTTCGATTTGTAGTCGAGCAGATACCAGCGCCCCTGCCACTCGAACACCAGATCGATAAAGCCCTTGAGCATCCCCTGCACGGTGGCAAAGCTGAGCGGCTTGTTGCCCCGCGACAGCGGGTCATGCTGCTGGCAGAGGGCGGTCAGCGCCGGTGCCGTCACCCGCCCCATGGGCAGGAAGAACTCCAGCTCCACCTGTTTGCGCTCGGGGGCCAGATCCCGCAGCCGTACCGGCTCGCCAAAGCCGGTATCGAGCGGGGTATCCAGCACCGCCTCCACCTGCTGTTGCAGCACCGGAGCCCAGCTCTCGTCGAAGCCGTCTTGCAGCAACAGACTGGCGATATGCTCTGCCAGCGGCTCGCCGCCGGCGCTTTGAAAGTCGATAGTCTCGAACAGGCTGTGCAGCAGGGTGCCGGGGCGCGCCCCCTTCGGGAAGGTGAAGATGGAGGGCTGGGGCGCCTCCTCCGGTTGCTCGGAAGCCAGCGCAGCCGCCTCGGTCACGACCTCGTCATCGAAACCGGGATTGGCGAGTACGCCCTTGCTGTGGCCGTGGCCCTGCGCAGCCAGCCCCGAGTAGGAGCTGATCCACCAGTCCCGCTCAAGTGAACCGCTAAAGTGGCGCACCTGCGGCTCGCCCAGCAGCTCCTCTTCTGGCGGCAGCGGGGCCGGACGGGTGAGCGAGGGCTCACCGACGGCCACTCCGGGCAGCGCCTGTGCCAGCTCGGTGAGGGCTGTCGCCAAGGTTTCGGCATCCCCCTCCTCGCCCTTTTGCAGCAGGTAACCGATGGCGGTGTGGTGCAGGTCGGTCTTCTCCGACTTGCCCGCCCCCGCCCGCACCGGCGCCAGCCCCAGCCAGGTGGCGTAGACGCCCCGGGTCAGCGCCACATAGAGCAGCCGCAAATCTTCGGCAAGGCGCTCCCTGTCAGCTTCTGCGAGCGACGAGTCGGCGCCGGTCAGATCGAGAATGGTGCGATTGCCCGCCTCATCCGCCTCGTGATAGAGCGGGGTCTCGGCGGTTCTGTGGCTGCAGATAAAGGGCAGGAACACCAGCGGGTACTCCAGCCCCTTGGATTTATGGATGGTGACGATCTGCACCAGCTTGCGCTCGGATTCGAGGCGCAGTACCTGCTCCGCATCCTGCCCGTTGGGGCGGCTCACCGCCTCCCCCAACCAGCGCAGCAGGGCATATTCCCCATCCAGCTCGCTGCTCACCTGTTGCAGCAGCTCGCCGAGATGGAGGAAGTTGGTCAGCCGCCGCTCGCCATAGGGGCTCGCCAGCAGGGAAGAGGCGAGATTGCGCCGGTGCAGCAGGGCCCGCAGCATCGCCAGCACGCCGCGGCGGTGCCAGATCTTGCGGTACTCCATAAACTCCTGCACCGCGCTCTCCCACGCCCGCTCGTCGCTGGCCAGCCCATCGAGCGCCTTGGCGTCGAGATCAAACAGCCCGGTCGCCAGCGCCGCCCGCAGGCTGCGCTCCTCGCTCGGGTTCTGGCAGGCGTGCAAAATCAGCAGGATCTCCCGCGCCTCCGTCTGCTCCAGCACGCTCTCGCGGTTCGACAGGTAGACGGAGGCGATGGCGAGGCGCGCCAGCTCCTGCTGCACCAGCTTGCCCTCGGCGCCGGTTCGCACCAGCACGGCGATATCTCCGGCCTTCACCGCCTTGTCGCCGATCAATGCCTTGCCCTCGCGGGCCAGCGTCAGCAGGCGGTGGATCTCGGCGGCGGTGGCGCGGGCCATCTTGCTCTGGTAATCCCCCCGATTGAAGGTCGGCTGGCCGCTCAGCTGCCAGCAGTGGAGCACCGGCGCGGTGGCGCCATCGAGCAGCAGCGCCTTGCTCTTGCCCTGCGCCTCCACCGGCAGGAAGGGGATATCCGCCTCGTAGATAAAGGGATCCTTGGCCCGCTCGAACAGGCCGTTGACCGCCCCCACCAGCGCACAGCTGGAGCGCCAGTTGCGCCCCAGGGTGTAGTGGGCGCTCACATTTCGCCGCGCCTGAATGTAGGTAAAGATGTCGGCGCCGCGAAAGCCGTAGATGGCCTGCTTGGGGTCACCGATCATCAACAGCGCCGTGTCTGTGTGGCCGCCGTAAAGCCGATGGAAGATGCGGTACTGCTGGGGGTCGGTATCCTGAAATTCATCGATCATCGCCACCCGATAGGTGGCGCGAATGCGCTCGCACAGCCGCTCGCCAAGGCTTGAGCCAAGCGCCCCGTCGAGATCTTTGAGCAGATCATCGAACGAGAGCTGATGGGCTTGACGCTTGCTGGCCTGCATCCGGCTGCGCACCACCTTGGCCGCCCGTTGCAGGATCAGATCCCGAATACCGGGGCGGCTCGCCAGCAACTCGTCTATCTGACTGAACAGCGGCAGGGTCGGCACAGCGCCCCCCTTCTTGAGGTTCTCCTCCAGCACCGTCTGGCCAAAGCGCTCCAGCTCCTTGGGGATGGTGTAGCCACTGCTCTCGTCATGCGCCCAGTCAGCTATCTTGGCAAGCCACCCTTCGTAGTTCTTGCCGGTGTAGCGGCTGATCTGGCCGTCGGTCTGGCGGCGGATCTCGTCCGTCTGCGCCAGCCATTCGCTCTTCACCGCCGCGATGCGACTCATGGCCGCCTGATGGCGAGCGGCGAGGGTCTCATCCCCCAGCGCGGGGTGGATCTCCAGCTCGCTGTTGTCGAGCCAGCTGCCCATCTCCCGCAGCAGGGCGGCGGGGCTCGGCCAGAGCGCGCGCACCGCGCTGGCGAGGGCTTTATCCACCGGATAGAACTCGGCACGCCAGTAGTCGCTCACCGCCTGCAGCCTGAGCTGGCTGTCGTCGGTAAGAAATTCGGTTTCAAAGAGGGCGCCCGACTCGAAGGCGTTCTGTTTCAGCATCCGCTGGCAGAAGCCGTGGATGGTAAAGACCGCCGCCTCGTCCATCTGCCGCTCGGCAGCCAGCAGGCGGCGGGCTGCCAATTCGTGATCCTCCACCTCTGCCAGCAGTTGGGCCAGCAGGGCATCATTGCTATGGCCGCGCATAAAGGCGAGCCGCGCCTCATGGATGCGACCGCGGATCCGCCCGCGCAGCTCGGCGGTGGCCGCTTCGGTAAAGGTCACCACCAGAATTTCGGTCACTGACAACGGCCGTTCATGGGCGCTCGGCTGACCGGCATCGGCGCCCTCTTCAATGAGCGGGCCGTGGCCCAGCAGCAGGCGCAGGTAGAGGCCGGCGATGGTGTAGGTCTTGCCGGTACCGGCGGAGGCTTCGATCAGTCGTTCACCATGGAGGGGAAAACGCAGGGTATTGAGCGGGTTAGCCATTATTTCAGCTCCTCCAGGGTCTTGAGCAGCGGGGTCAGGTGTTCGCGGGCCAGCGCCTGCAACTGCCCCAGCACCTCGTCATCGAGTTCGGGGAAGCAGCGGGCAACGTAAACGTCTTGCCCCTCCCCATTGATCATCCAGCCGCCGTTGAAACGGGTGAGGGCCGCCTTGTCGGCCGCCTCCGGCTTGTCGGGATCCTTCTCGATCGCCTTGAGCCAATCCCAGGCGGTGTTGGGGAAAAACGGCAGTGGCCGTTTCATCCCCTGCGCCCAGCACGCCACCAGCGCCGCCAGCTTGGGCCGCGCCTCGTC
The DNA here is from genome assembly GCF_049173895.1 of Aeromonas sp. 602200. NCBI lineage: Bacteria > Pseudomonadati > Pseudomonadota > Gammaproteobacteria > Aeromonadales > Aeromonadaceae > Aeromonas > Aeromonas sp. 602200. The sequence goes on along the minus strand of NZ_JAAKSL010000005.1, from coordinate 13,982 downwards.
GGCAGAGAGCTTGGGCAGTCGCAGACTCTGTTTGGCATCGAACAGCAGGGTGTCGCCGGGGGCGCCACTCAATGAGAGGCAGAGGTGCTGGATCCAGCCCAGCAGCAGATCCTTGCCGTTGAAGCTGCCGGGTTTGACCACCAGCAAGCGCCCCTTCTGGGTGTCAATCCACCCTTGCAGCTGGCCCTGAGTGAGGGAGATATCGATCTCCACCGCCTGTTTTTCTGACTCATTGGCCGCAACCCAAGGGCGCAACCGATCCGCCAGCTTGCCCATCTCGGCATCCAGATCGTCCAGCAGCAGGCTGCCGAACCACCCTTGCGGCAGCAGGCCGGTGAGCTGCAACCGCTCGCGACGCTCGGTGCTATCTCCTTCCGCCAGATGGGCATCGAGCAGCAGATCTTTCAGCTGATAATGTTGCAGGCCATCCAGCTCGAACGGCTCGCTGTCCTCGATGTTGGCTTCGTTCAACTCAAACCACACCTTGAGGCGGCGGTTGAGGAAATACTTGGTGGGCTGGCGATAGAAACGCAGCAGCTCCGCCAGCTCCAGCCCCTGCTCCTTGCCCCATTCGGGAGGCAAAGGCAGCTCGCCGCTCTGGAAGTTGGCCGCGCCGCGCACCGGATTGAGAGCGGGCAGCCAGTCGGCGGCATAGGTAAAGAGGCGTGAACCCGGCTCCGGATAGAAGTAGTTGCGGCTGTAGGGGGTGAGCGGGTGCGCCACCATCAGATGGTTGAGCAGCCGCTTGCCGGAGGTTTCGTCGTCGAGATCCTCATCCCCCGCCAGCACAAAGCCCTGCCGCACATAGTCGATCAGCTCCGCCAACAGCACCGACGGCACCTTGTCGCTGTTGTCCTGCGCGCTGAAGCCCTGATAGCTGATATAGAGCCCCTGCTGGGCGCTGAGCAGTGCCTCGAGGAAAAGGTAGCGGTCATCATCACGACGGGAGCGATCCCCGCGCCGCGACGCCACCGCCATCAAGTCGAACCCCATGGGAGCCAGGGTACGCGGGTAGACGCCATCGTTCATGCCGAGCAGGCAGACCTGCTTGAAGGGGATGGAGCGCATCGGCATCAGGGTGCAGAAGTTGACCTGACCGGCGAGGAAGCGCTGGCTGGAGCGGGACTCCCCCAGCACGCTGCCGAGGTAATCCTGCAGCAGGTCGGCGGTGATGGGCTGCTCGAAGCGGGCTTCGCCGAGCCGGGTCTGCCACTCGACCAGCTGGCTGCGAATCAGCTGAAGCTGACGCTCTTCATCCTCGTCGGCCAGATAGAAGCGCTCCAGCAGCGCCAGCAGGCAGGCGTTCCACTCGACCAGCGGCTGCGCCTGTTGCAGGCGGGGCAGAAACTCGGCCAGCGAGTCGACAAACCAGGCGAGCTTGCCGAGTGCCAGCCCCTGCTGACCCTCGATATCGGCGTAGGGCAGGATGCCCGCCACCGGCTCGCCATCCCCCATGGCGAAGCCGAGCAGCATGCGGCGCAGGCCGAACAGCCAGCTGTTGCCGGACATGGGCGGCAGATCGAAGCGGACTGGGTAGCTGTCGTCCAGACCCCAGCGGATGCCGGTCTCCTGCACCCAGACCCGCAGCTGGTTGAACTCGTCGTCATCCAGCTCGAAGCGGCGCAGCACGGCGGGCACCTCGAGAATGGCGAGCAGCTCGCCCGCCCCGAAGCGGGCGTTGGGCAGCCTGAGCAGGGCGAGGAAGCTTTGCAGCAGCGGGCTTTCCTGACTCGCCGCCCGATCCGAGACCGCAAACGGGATCTGACCCCGTGCGCCAAACACCGCCTGAATATAGGGGCCGTAGCTGTTCACATCCGGCATCATCACCACCACATCTTTCGGGGTGAGGGCGGGATCCTGTTCGAACAGCGCCAGCAGCCGGTCGTGCAGCACCTCGAGTTCGCGCATCGGGCCGTGGCAGGCGTGGATCTGCAAGGATCCATCCGCCGGATCGATGGGGCTCTTGTGGTGGCTGCTGTCGAGATCAAATTGACCCTCGCCCCGCGAACCTAGCTCCAGCACATCCTTCTGGATGGCATGCAGCAGCTTGATATTGCCCTTGCCATCCAGCTCGTCTATATCGACGAAAGCCTCGATTTGCGGCACCTCCAGCTCCATCAGCTGGTGCAGGTAGTCGCGCCCCAGCTTGCCCATGGAGGCGAGCAGCGGGTTGGCGGGGCCCTGCAACGTCTCGATATCGGTGCCGGGTTTGAGCTTGTTCTCCAACCGAGCCAGGGTCTTGCGATCCAGCAGATCCCCCCAGTAGTAGCGGCAGGGGTTGGTGACAAACAGGTGCACCTCTACCTCCGGCCGGCTGCCGAGGGCCAGCAGCGCCTCCACATAGCGCGGCGGCAGCGCCGAGATGCCGAACACGAAGACCCGTTGCGGCAGCTTGCCCGGCAGATCGGCGGTGCGCGCCAGCTCGTGGATAAACTCCTCGTAGAGGTTGGCGCGGTGGTAGCCGCTCGGAGAGAGCGCCAAGGTGCGGGCCACCAGCTCGCGCCACAGCTCGGGCTGCCAATCCTGACCGCTCACCCCGGCCAGCTCCTGACTCAATCCTTCCCCCTCTTCCCAGCGGGCGATCCAGTCCGGCCGGTAGACCAGATACTGGTCAAAGAGATCCGCCACCTTCTGGCAGAGCTGCCACAGCCGCACCTGCTCGGGATCCCTGGCGGAATCCTCCTCATCTCCCCCGCCCAGATAGGCGGCGAGCGGGGCAAAGGCGGGCCGCTCCAGCAAGGCAGGCAGAATGGTCATCAGCTGCCAGCTCATGGAGCCCTTGTTGTAGGGGCTCTGGCGCGGCACATCTGCCAGCACCCGGGTGAACATCTCCCAGATAAAGCTGGCGGGCAGCGGAAAGTCGATATTGGCGGCGATGCCGAAGGCCTTGGCCAGCTCCAGCTTGAGCCACTGGGCCATGCCCGGACTCTGCACCAGAATTTGCTCCCGATCGAAGGGGTGAGAGAGAGGGGCCTGCCGGATGCGGCTCACCAGCAGCTCTTTGAGCAGATCCAGCTGATTGGAGTGGTAGAGGGTAAACATGAGCAATTCCCGCCTGTGGATGAGAGGGGGCGAGGGAAAAGGCGAGCCATTTCCGTCACTTCACAAGATAGGGAATTGTCGGGGATCGGGGGATAAGATGCAAAAGGCACTTGTGGCCAGCAGGCGGGCAAACCGCCGAACCATGAGGGGGGCCGCAGATTTGTGCAGCTGCCTTACCGACCCGGAAAACGCAGACAGAAAAAAGCCGGTGCAGGGCACCGGCCAAAAGGCATTGGAAAACTCAAACTGACTGGCTGTTACCAGTTTTTGCCGAGACGGGCATCCACACTGAAAGCCCCTGCTCCGGCTGCCGCCAGCGCCAGGAAACCACCGGCCACTGAGACGTTCTTCATAAACATCAGCATCTGCATCTGTTCGGCAGGCTGATAATGGAAAATAAAGGCAGCCATCAGGGTGAAACCGGCCAGCAGCACGGAGAGGCTGCGGGTAAAGAGACCCAGCACGACGGCAAGGCCACCACCCAGCTCAAGCAGGATTACCAGCGGCAACATAAAGCCGGGCACACCCATCGCTTCCATATAGCCCTGAGTACCGGCATACCCGCCGATCTTGCTCCAGCCCGCCATTACGAACATCAGCGCCAGCAGTACACGACCCGCCAGCAGCGCTACATCTTTCATCTTGTCCATTTCATATTCCTCGTTTGTGTCACATCACCGCTGACTGCTTCAGGGTAGGTCAAATAACAGGGCTTGGCTGGCACTGGTCGCAACCAGATCCCACCGGTATTCATCACGACTGAGTACCCCGTCGCCGGGTCGGGCAGCCAGACCGTTGGCGGCAAGCTCCCCTGAAATCATCTGCAGGTAACCGTGTCGGCCAGCCAGTACCCATTCGAGCGTCTCGCCCGGGGTCAGTTCCAGCCGCCATACGCGGGCCTGTTGGCGGATCCGCAGCGATCCTGCCTCACCATCCGGTGACGCCACCAGCGTCATGCCCGGTCTGGACTCGATCTTCTTCTGCTGATATCCGGGTGGCGTGCCGACTTCATTCGGCTCGATCCAGATCTGCAACAGGGAGAGGGGTTCCGTCTGCGAGGGGTTGTACTCGCTGTGGCGGATCCCGCTGCCTGCGCTCATCAGCTGGAAATCCCCTGCCGGGATCTGCTCGGCATGGCCGAGGCTGTCCTTGTGCTCTATGGTGCCTTGCAGCACGCAGGTGAGGATCTCCATATTGGCGTGAGGGTGGGTGGCGAATCCGCCACCCGGCGCAACCAGATCCTGATTGATCACCCGCAGTACCGAGTGCCCCATCCACTCCGGGTCATAGTAGTGACCGAAGGAGAAACTGTGGCGCGCGTCCAGCCAGCCAAAGTTGGCCTTGCCCCGCGCTTCTGCGGCTCTCAATTGCATCATGGTCTGCTCCTCACCTACCGGGACGGTTGATTAACGCTGTTTGCCGCTACCGATGCCGAACGGAATACGGTATTCGCTGCTCTGGTCAGCCAGGCTGACGGTCAGGTTGCCCTGGGTACGGCTCGGGATCCGCACCTGCTGGGTGCCAGTCAGGTTGGCGTGGACTGATGCCAGCAGATCGCCAGACTCGTCACGCACTTCCAGCATCGGATTGGCTTTGCCATCCACTGCGGCAGTGGCGTTCCAGTTCACAAACAGCACGCCGGGCATGGCATTGAAGTCAGCCGGTACGGAAGCCTGGGCGAAACCAGTGGTCATCAGGCCTGCAACGGCCAGCATCTTGATTACGTTTTTCATGTTCATTCACTCTCTTGTTTTATATGTCATTGCCAAGGCCTTTTCGGCCAGAATCAATGCATCCATGCAAGAGGTTATTCAAATAGTGTGTTGTTCTTTCACCGACATCAGACAGACCGATTTGGTGTGTCACAGTGCGGAACTACCCGCATATTTGGCCGCTCGACGTTCCTGCCTAAGCGTTGATTGAATATTAAAGTGACATGACCTAACTTGTTAGCGAGATAAACTGGCAAACATATTCAAAAAAATTGAAGGTGAGGAATGGCCAAGGAATCGAACAAGGAGCGGGCGCTGACCCTGGAGGCAATCCGGGTGCTGGACGCCATCGACCGCCGCGGCAGCTTTGCGGCGGCGGCCGACGAGCTGGGCAAGGTGCCCTCGGCATTGAGCTATACGGTGCAGAAGCTGGAAGACGAACTGGATGCCATGCTGTTTGACCGCAGTGGCCACCGCACCAAGTTCACCCCGGCGGGACGCATGCTGCTGGAGCGCGGCCGGGTGCTGCTGGAGGCAGCCGAACATCTGGTAGGCGAGACCCGGGCATTGGCCCGTGGCTGGGAGACCGACATCACAGTCGCCGTCGATGCGCTGGTCCCGGTGCAGGCCCTCTACCCCTTGGTGGAGAAGCTGGCCGAGCAGACCGATACCCGACTGCGGCTGCGGGCCGAGGTGCTGGCGGGTAGCTGGGAGTGTCTGGAAGATGGCCGCGCCGACCTGCTTATCTCCTCCATCAACCCGGACATCATGATGACCGGTATCAAGCATCAGGTGATCAAGGACGAGGTGATGCTCTACGTCGCCCATCCCGATCATCCTCTGCATCAGGAGCCCGAACCCTTGGCCGACGAGACCCTGCGCCGCTACCGCGCCATCGCGGTGGCCGACACAGCCCTGCGCAAGCCGGTTCTCACCTACCGCCTGCTCGACAAGCAGCCGCGCCTCACTGTCAGCACCATGACGGAGAAACGGGATGCCCTGCTGGCAGGGATCGGGGTCGGCACCATGCCACAGAGCTGGATTGAGGAGGACATCCGGGCCGGTCGGCTCAAGGTGATCAGCCCCGAGTACCGCCATCAGCTGCAGGTGGTGCTGGCCTGGCGGCGAGACACCATGGGCAAGGCCAAAAGCTGGCTGGTGCGGGAGATACCAAAACTGTTTGCGACTGGTGAGAAATGAGACCCAGTTAACAGAAATGTTAATTGCATGCCTCACTTGACGCCCAATATCTTTGCTGATTTCATAGCCGCCTCATTGAACCCATGGAAGCTGTAGAAAATGAAAAAGAGTTTGCTGGTTGCCCTCACCACCCTGCCCCTGTTTGCCAATGCCGGCCTGATGGATTCGCTGACCGACAGCGTCACCAGCAGCGTCAAGGATGCAGCTAATACCGCCGTATCCGGTGCAGTGGACAGCGCATCCAACGAAGCCATCAAGAAGGCACTGGATATCAAGGAAGGCGGCTCCAACAAGCAGGCTATTAAAGAGAAGCTGGGCGCTCCTGCCACCACCAAGACTGAATCCGGTCTGGAAGTGTGGACCTATGATCTGGATGCCCTGAACAAGGCCTCTCCGCTGCTAGCAGAGACAACCACAACCCTGCTGAAAGATACCGACGCCGCCAAGAAAAACGTGGTCATCAAGTTCGAAGGCGAAACCGTCAAGAAAGTAGAGCTGAGCGACAAGGCTCAGGGCTAAGTTCGCTCGTCCGGTGAAGTGGGTTGCACACCCGCACCGGCACAGATAGCAAGAGGGGGAGCATCAGGCTCCCCCTCTTTTATTGGCAATCACCAGCGTTCAGCCAATCTGCTGCTCAACGCAGTAAACGCAAAAAGGGTGGCCTCGGCCACCCTTGGGTTGATAACAGCTGGCGTTGTTACTGGTTCGCTTCGGCGAACTGCTTCATCGCTTCGGCGTGCTTGGTCATGCCGGCGGCACGCTCGTTGAGCTTCTTGATGAACTCCGCCTTCTTGGCCGGATCTTCAATACGGTCATAACGTTGCTGCAGGTTGGCCTGGATCTGCTCCGGGGTCATGTTCTGCATGCGGGCCATCTTGTCGTGGCGACCACCGTGGTGTTTGCCACCCATCATGCCGCCGCCGTCCATCGGGCAATCCACCATGGAACCGGGCTGGCCGGTGGGGGCTGCTTCACTGGCTGCATAGGCACCCAGCGGCAGGCCAAGGATCAGGGTGGCGGTCAGCAGGGTTTTGGTCAGCTTTTTCATGGTCTATCTCCTGTAGGGATGATTCTGGTTCGGCGCTCTTGCCTTGCTCTCAAGTAAACACCCTATCGGTGTCTGAACTTTGCCAGCATCGCCCTTTTTTGTAGCAGAGTGTGGCATCGTGCGGATCTGGCACACTTTGACACAAACCGCAGGGCGGATTTTCGTATACTCGTGCCAACGCCAAGCAGGGGAGGTATTCATGAACCAGGGCAACACCCACATTCTGGTGGTCGACGATCACAGCGAGATCCGCGATCTCTTGAAGCGCTTTCTGGAACAGCACGGCCTGCGGGTCAGCTGCGCCCGGGATGGCAAGGAGATGAAGCGGCTACTGGAGGAGCGGGAGTTCGACCTGCTGGTGCTGGATCTGATGATGCCGGGTGAAGATGGCCTGACCCTCTGCCGCGAGCTGCGGGTCAAATCGAACCTGCCCATCATCATGCTCACGGCCATGGGGGAAGAGACCGACCGCATCATAGGGCTGGAGATGGGGGCCGACGACTATCTGGCCAAGCCCTTCAACCCGCGCGAGCTGCTGGCGCGGATCAAGGCGGTGATGCGCCGCACCCAGGCAGAGACCCAGCCCGCCGCCGAGACCCTGACCCGGGATCTGCGCTTCGATCGCTGGCTGCTCGACGTCAATCGCCGGGAGCTGGTCGATGAGGATGGGGTGGGCCTGAGCCTCTCCACCGCCGAGTTCGATCTGCTCAAGGTGTTTCTCGAACGTCCGCAACGGGTGCTGAGCCGGGATCAACTGCTGGATCTGGCCCGTGGCCGCGAGGCGGTAGCCTTCGATCGCGCCATCGATACTCTGGTGAGCCGCCTGCGCCGCAAGCTGGAGCGGGATCCCAAGAATCCGGAGCTGATCAAGACCATCTGGGGTGGAGGTTATATGTTCTCCGCCGATGTGACGCAGGTATAAGTAGTGAATGCACTGAAACGGCTATGGGCACGGATGTGGCCCAAGGGACTGACCGGCCAGATCATTCTGGTGGCGCTGGCGGGCTTGATCCTGATCCAGCTGCTCAGCATCCAGATCTACCGCACGGATCGGGAGGAGGCGCTCGGCTTCGTCAACAGCCGCAACGCCATGCAGCGGATCATCTCGGTGGTACGGCTGCTCTCCCTCTCCCCCCCGTCCCTCTATGACGAGATCCTCAAAGCGAGCCGCAGCGAGACCCTGCTGCTGCGCCTCTCCGACGAGCCGCTGCAACCGGATAACCGCAGTCCCCGCTTCGAGCAGCTGGTGCGCTCGCGCCTCAACTACCCTCCCGGCCTCACTGTCGAGATCAGTGCCGAACTGAAAGAGGATACTCAGCGCAGCAAGGCGTGGGAACATCATGCCCGCATGATGCGGGATCGCAAGGGGCCGCCCCCGCCGCGGGATATGCGGCTCTACGGCTCCATCGAACTGCCCCAGGGGGGCTGGCTGCAGTTCAGTTCGCTGGTCGACAAGGAGGCGGGCAGCTGGTCGTGGCAGACCACCCTCAACCTGATGCTGGTCGCCAGTCTGGTGATCGGGCTGATGGTGCTGCTGTTTCGCCGTGCCACCCGCCCGCTCAAGCAGCTGGCAGGCAATGCGGAGCGGCTAGGACGGGGCGAGGATATCGAGCCCTTGAAAGAGGAGGGGCCGACCGAGATCCGCGAATCGATTCAGGCCTTCAACCGGATGCACACCCGGCTCGACCGCTTCGTGCAGGACAGAACCAGGATGCTGGCGGCCATCTCCCACGATCTGCGCACCCCCATCACCAGCCTGCGGCTGCGCACCGAGTTTCTGGCCGATGGCGAGGACAAGGAGCGCATCCAGCAGACCCTGCAACAAATGGAGCAGATGCTGGCGGCCACCCTCAGCTTTGCTCGCGAGGAGGGGCAGCAGGAGGCTACCCGCGAGCTGGATCTGGTCAGCCTGTTGGTCAGCCTGTGCGATGACTATGCCGATACCGGCCAGCCGGTCACCTGTCTGGCGGAGGGCAAAGAGGTCTACGCCTGCCGAGCCAACACCCTGCGCCGGGTGCTGCAGAACCTGATCGGCAACGCCATCAAATATGCCGGCAGCGCCGAAGTGTCGCTGGAGCGCTGCAAGGAGGAGCTGTTGATCCGGGTCTGCGATAACGGGCCGGGGATCGATCCGGCGCGGCTGGAGGATGTGTTCAAGCCGTTCGTGCGGCTCGATGAAGCGCGCAACACCGAGTCCGGCAGTGTCGGGTTGGGCCTCTCCATCGCCCGCACTCTGGTCCATCAGCACGGCGGCGAACTGACCCTGCTCAATCGGCCACAAGGTGGGCTGGAGGCGCGGATCAGCCTGCCGCTGTAAGTAGTCACTCTATCCGCCGACCTTGTCATGGCGCCGTTTACATCATGCAAACTTCATCATTTGAGCGCTTGTTCTTCGATCAGAAAGGTGGTGATAATCGGTGACCACGGGACGGTATACGGCAACGGATTGGAGCAAGGATGGCCTCTTCCAGGACAGGAGTCATAGTCAGTATCGGATGGGGGCTCCTGCTGCTCGCCCTTGCCCTGCCTGCCTGGGCCAAAGCCCCGGAAGAGCCGATCATCATTACCAACTCCAAAGCCTGGCAGCCCTTCTCCTATATCAATGAGTCGGGCCAGCCGGATGGCCTGCTGATCGATTTGTGGCGTGAATATGCCAGGGTCACCGGCCAGAAGATCGAGTTCAGGCTGGTCGACTGGCAAGGCTCTCTCGACCTGCTCCATGAGGGGAAAGCGGATGTTCACGCCGGACTGCTCTGGTCACCGGAGCGGGACAAACTGTTCGACTATGGCCGGCCTCTCGCCCAGCTCGACTCCCAACTCTTCTTCTCGAGCGAACTGCGCGGCACCGATGTCCACTACTACCTGCTCCATGAAACGGTCGGTGTGGTAGCCGGTGGCTACGAGGAGTATTACGCCAGACGCTACTTCCCCGGCACCAGACTGCAGACCTTCGACGACAATGACACCCTGCTGGCGGCGGCCTTTCGGGGCGACATTAAGGCCTTTATCGCCGATCTGCAGGTCGCCAACTTCTACATCTATACCTCGGACGATCCCACCCGCTTTATTCCGGTTCGCCACCTCTATACCGACCAGATCCGCTTTGCGGTGAAAAAGGGCGACCTTGCCCTGTTAAACCGGCTGGAAGAGGGGTTCGCCAAGCTCAAAGAGAGCGATCGGGAGCGGATCATCCGCAAATGGATGCATGTCGAAACCGTCTACCCCATCCATCTCGGTCCCTGGCTGCTGTTGGCCGGAGTGTTAATCATGGTGGCCTACATAGTGCAACTGCGCCGCGCTGTTGCCAGCCGTACCACCGAGTTGAGCCGCGCCAACGCCAGACTGGAGAAGCAAGCCAGTACCGACCCCCTGACCGGCCTGCTCAACCGACGGGCATTCATGCCCGCCATGGAGCAACGACTGGCAAGCGGGGCTCCCTGTGCTCTGCTGCTGTTCGATGTGGATCACTTCAAGGAGACCAATGACCGCTTTGGTCATGGCATCGGGGATCTGTTGCTGGAAAAGCTGGCCACGACTGTGACCAACCTGTTGCCCGAAGAGGCTCTGCTGGCCCGCATCGGCGGCGAAGAGTTTTGCCTGCTGCTGCCGCTGGCCACGCTGGCAGAGACAGAGCAATGGGCCGAGCGGATCTGCCTGGAGAGCAACCGGCAAACCCTGCACACCAGCAGCGGCGAGGTGATCCTCTCCATCAGCACTGGGGCAGTCTGGGTAGCCGCAGAGAGAGAGGCTGATGCCGACCAGCTACTGCGGCAGGCTGACGCCCTCATGTATCAGGCCAAGGGACTGGGGCGCAATACCTGGCAAGCCGCCGCCTATCAGGCATAGTCCCCTGACGGACGCGCAATAAAAACGGCCGCCATCGGAAGATGGCGGCCGCATGACGGGTTCCCTATCAGAAGTTGTAAGTCACGCCCAGGTTGTAGCGGCGACCATCCAGCACAGTGCCATAGCTGCTGTAATCCACTGTTTTGTCGAATAGGTTGTAGACCCCGGCGGTCAGATCCAGATGCTTGTTGGCCTTGTAGACCAGGCCCATGTCAAAGAAGGTATAGGAAGGAGTCCCCTCCGCCATCTTGACCCGACTCAGGTACTCGGAGGTCTCGCCACGGAAGTTGACCCGTGACCAGAGGCTGAGATCCTCGGTGGTTTGCCAGTCAACACTGCCGTTGAACATGTGACGGGGCATCTGGTTGAGGGCATGACCCGCCAGTGGACCACTCTTCTGCTCGGACTGGGTAAAGGTGTAGCTGGAGCTGACCGACCAATCCTCATTGATGGCCCAATCCATCATCCCCTCGACACCGCGCATGTTCGCCTTGTCGACGTTGACCCGATCACTGATGAAGTCATAGCTGTGACCATTGAGGGTACAGGCGGGATCGCTCTTGCTGGTGCAACGACGCACTTCGGAGATCTTGTTCTTGAAGTCGGTGTTGAACAGGGTAACCCCGGCGTTGAAGCCCTGATGACCGTTCCACAGCAGGCCGATCTCTTCACTCACGCTAGTCTCGGGTTTGAGGTCCGGGTTACCGACCAGCATACCATCCAGGCTGCCACCACCGGTGACCTGACCCCAGTTGGCCGCCGACATTCGCAAGTCAGGAGAGCGGTAACCGGTCGATACGCCTCCTTTCAGGGTCCAGCTATCATCCAGATGCCAAACGCCGTAGAGGCGCGGGCTCCAGTGAGAACCGTAGTTCTGGTCCCGATCCATGCGGGCGCCACCGGTCAGGGCAAAGCTGTCAGTGAGTGACCACTCATCCTCGACAAACATCGCCCAGCTCCAGCGGGTCAGCTGCTCGGCAGGGTTGGCCACTTTCAGGGTATTGCCCTGATCGTGCAGATCCTCATAACGATACTGCCCACCGACGCTCAGGTAGTGATCCCCCAGAATGAACTGGGTGTGGGTATCGGCGATGGTGTTGGTGAGCTCCATCTGGCGGCCGGGATTGGTGTTGGTCTCCTGCTGCAGATAGCTGCTGGAAGAGCCGAAATCATACTGACCATCATGGGTCAGCGCATAGTTGGTGCGCTCGTATCGGTTAAGGCTATCTTTCGCCTTGGCAGCCAGCGAATTGCCGGCCGTGCGATCCCGATCCTGCAGACTACGACTGGCTTCCAGATCGAAGCGGTTATGGTCATCAGGCTTGAAGCTGAGCACCGCCGTGCCACTGCGAGTCTCTTGCTCGGCAAAACCCTGGGTAAATTTGTCTTCACCACGATGAGCAAGCTGACCGTGGAAACGCAGCCCCAACACGCCATCGATCAGTGAACCTGCGGTATAGGCATCGGTCTGGAAGCTATTGCCGGCATCCTTGTTCTCCTGGAAGGTCGAATCAGCGTGAACCGAGCCCTGCCAAGCCAGACCGGTGGTCTTGCGGGTAATGACGTTAATCACGCCCCCCATGGCATCGGAACCATAACGGGATGACATAGGGCCACGGACGACCTCAATGCGCTCAATCGCCTGCAGTGGCGGCAGCCAGCCCTGCTCGATACCCGGACCATCGCTGTTCGGGCGAGTGCCACGGCTATCCACCTTCTTGCCATCAACCAGCATCAGGGTGTATTTCGAACCCATACCACGAATGCTGATATCACTGCTGCTGCCACCGCCGGTCACCACAACACCGGGAACATCCTTCAGGGCATCGGTCACATCGCGATATGCCCGTTTCTCCAGCTGCTCACGGGTAATCACGGAGATGGAGGCAGCTGAGTCTTCAATCTTCTGCTGGAAGCCGGAAGCGGTGACGACCATCACCTCTTGTTTGGCAGCATAGGCCTGGGTCGCAAGAAGGGAGCAGATCAGCAAGGCAAGCTTGTTCGGTTTCACTGTTGTCATGTTTTAGCCTGAACATTTTTAGTAGGAAGGTGACGTATTCCCTTACTTCACTCATTACAACGCCCTAGCATCCGGCCAGACGCAGCATTAGAAAAGGCTCATTTGAAAGGCACTTTATTAATCAGCCCGCATTGTAACGACCCCGACCCGATCATTCAAACGATAATCATTATCATTTATTTCGCATAGCATTCCTGCTGCAGAACAGCTCACTCTTGATAAGGGATTGTTTTAATAGAATAAATCCATAAACAAACAAGGGGATTAAACAAACAAGCGGAAGCGATGACGTACCGTTGCAAGATGGCCTGATTTAATCGTCATGCACTATGGCCAAGGTGGGGTGTGATGCGATACAGAGCTGGAAACAGTAGCAAGAACGCCAACAGGGGGAAGGTATTGCCATCGCGGTGGGATGTCGGCAGCTCACCAGCAGGCTAAAACATCAAAACCCAGTCGTCAGACTGGGCTTTGTGTTGGTTCTGGTGTGCAACCATCGGGGTTAGTGGGTAAAAACCGCCCATAGCAAAAAGGCCTTCCCATCTGGGAAGGCCTTTAAATTAGTGGCGGAGCGGACGGGACTCGAACCCGCGACCCCCGGCGTGACAGGCCGGTATTCTAACCGACTGAACTACCGCTCCGCATTCGGTTAGCTTGCGCTAAATCATTTGCCGCTTCTTATGAGGTGTCATCCTCGCAGCCAGTGACGTGATTCTTCACATCACCGTTTAATTGGGTGCCTGGCAGTGTCCTACTCTCGCATGGCGAATGCCACACTACCATCGGCGCTACCGCGTTTCACTTCTGAGTTCGGCATGGGATCAGGTGGTTCCACGGCGCTATGGCCGCCAGGCAAATTCTTAATCTAGAAAGCTGACGTGAGTAGTGATGTTGCGCTTGGCTTGTCACTATCACTGAATTTAAGTAGTTCGCTCATTCGCTACAAGGCCAGAAACACTTCTTGGGTGTTGTATGGTTAAGCCTCACGGGTAATTAGTATGGGTTAGCTCAACACATCACTGCGCTTACACACCCCACCTATCAACGTTGTGGTCTCCAACGGCCCTTTAGGACCCTCAAGGGGTCAGGGATGACTCATCTCAGGGCTCGCTTC